>JAKSCY010000271.1 GCA_022360355.1 Chlorobiales bacterium | reverse complement strand
GGGAAACCTTTCCGTGCTTCTGCTCGACACTCCCTTTGATTCCATAGGTTATGCCGTATTCATCTTTATGGGAATCGGTCAGATCAGTGTCTTTCTCGGAGCCCAGTCCCTTATCGGTCAGGAAGCCCCTTCGGGCAAGCGTGGCTCGATCCTGGGCACGTTCAATATAAGCGGAGCCATAGGCATTCTCATCATTGCCAAGGCAGGAGGAAACCTGTTTGACAGCATGAGCCCGCATGCCCCGTTCGTCATCGTCGGATCGATAAACGCCCTGCTTATGTTATTCAGTATTTATGTACGAATAAAAGCACCTCACAAGCTTGAAACAAGCCCAGAAAGCGCATGAGCACCATGAAACCCGGCTCTTCGATCTACTTTATCGGCATAGGCGGCACGGCGATGGCTTCGGTTGCAGTAGCGCTGTCTCGGGCCGGACACTTTGTTTCGGGTTCCGACACGGCTCTTTATCCGCCGATGAGCAACTACCTTGCAGAACATGCCATCACCTTCTATAACGATTACAGGCCCGCCAACATCATTAAAGCCAAACCGGAAACGGTTGTTGTCGGCAACGCTGTCAGCAGGGGAAACCCGGAACTCGAGTTTGCACTCAACGAGCATATGAATCTTGTATCGATGCCGGAGATTGTGCGCAGGCAGCTTATCAGCGGCAATACATCGGTGGTCATAACCGGAACGCACGGAAAAACAACGACAGCAGCTCTCACTGCATGGCTTTTCGAACATGGGGGCCTGCTGCCGGGATTTCTGATCGGCGGCATCGCTGAAAATTTCAACGCTGGATGCAGGGCATCCGGCAAAGAAGAAGGCGGCTATTTCATCACTGAAGGTGATGAGTACGACACGGCATATTTCGATAAACGAAGCAAGTTCCTCCATTACCGTCCGGATATCGCCGTCATCAACAACATCGAGTTCGACCATGCCGATATTTTTAACTCACTTGACGATATCGTAAAATCTTTCCGGCAGTTCATAACACTTATCCCGTCGAACGGTGTGCTTTTAATAAACGGCCATGATACAACCGCTCGGGAAATAAGCGGAAACGCGTTCTGTCCGGTTGAACGATTCGGCTTCTCCGAGGATTTCGAGTGGTCGGCTGCAGATCAGGTTGTTACCGAAAGTGGAACCTCATTTAAGGTGTCACTCAATGGCAAACTTCAAGGCATGGTCCATATCGATCAGTCCGGCGAGCATAATGTCCTCAACACGGTTGCTGCGATTGCAGCCGCATCTCATGGCGGCATTCCGTTTCAGGTTATCGCGGAAGGAATTGGTTCTTTCAAAAGGCCGAAAAGAAGAATGGAGGTCGTAGGAGAGTTCAGTAACGGCATTACTCTTATCGATGATTTCGCGCACCACCCTACCGCGATCAGGGCCACCCTTGGATCGCTACGCCGGCGATTTCCCGAAAGGAGAATTTTTGCTTGCTTTGAACCTCGCTCCAACACCAGCACAAGGAACATATTCCAGAAGGACCTGGAAACCAGTTTCAGCGATGCCGATATTGTCGTGATCGGCAAGATTCATCGCCCGGAACGATACAGTGAGGATGAACGCCTCGACAGAGTAAAACTCAGCTCGGCGATCACCAGGTCCGGGAAAAAAGTGTTTGTTTCCAGGGATGAAACCATCGGATATCCGGAGGATATCGTACAATTTATTCACGACAACATCAGGGAGGGGGACATTATCATTTTGCTGAGTAACGGAAGCTTCAGTGGTTTAAAAAAGCATTTAACCGAAAGTTTTCTTAAAAAATGCTGAATATTTTCCTATAGTTATTTTATCTTCCTCCGCGGGTAAATTACTGCTTACTGAACAATACAAACCTGAAAATGTTATCATGGCAAAAGTAAAAGTCGGCATAAACGGATTCGGACGTATCGGGCGTCTGGTATTCCGTCAGGCACTGGCGAATGAAAAATTTGAAATTACCGCTATTAATGATCTATGTGACGCCAATACACTTGCACATCTTCTGAAATACGATTCAACCCACGGGATTTTTGACGCTGATGTTCAGGTCGAGGGAGATGACCTTGTTGTCAACGGCAAAAAAGTCGTCATCTGTTCCGAAAAAGACCCTTCACAGCTTCCCTGGAAGGAACTTGGCGTTGATCTTGTTGTGGAGTCAACCGGTATTTTCACGAAAAAAGAGGGTGCTGCGAAACATATCGCCGCCGGTGCGAAAAAAGTCATCATTTCCGCTCCTGCAAAGGACGACGTTGATGCAACGATCGTACTTGGCGTAAATGACGATACTATTACCGGCGACGAGGAAATCGTATCAAACGCAAGCTGCACGACAAACTGCCTTGCCCCTATGGCAAAGGTTCTTGAAGACAGCTTCGGCATCGAAAAAGGATTCATGACCACAGTTCATGCTTTTACCAACGATCAGAGGATCCTTGATCTTCCGCATAAAGACCTGCGCCGCGCAAGAACGGCAATGTCTTCGATCATACCGACAAGCACCGGAGCAGCAAAGGCAATCGGTCTTGTCATCCCGGAACTTTCAGGCAGACTCGACGGCATGGCAATGCGTGTGCCCGTACCGGACGGCTCTGTAACAGACCTGACTGCGATTCTTAAAAAACCGGCGACAAAAGAGGAAATCAACGCAGCAATGAAAAAAGCTGCGGAAGGAAACATGAGAGGTTTCCTTCAGTTCTGCACCGACCCTGTCGTATCAACCGATATCGTCGGCAATCCTCATTCCTGTATTCTCGATTCCCTGCTCACCATGGCATCAGGCAACATGGTTAAAGTGGTCGGCTGGTATGACAATGAACTTGGTTATTCCACAAGGGTTGTCGATCTTCTCGAAATCTACGCGCGTTTCGTCTGATTGAGATCCTATTACATCTGCAGGAGAAACTCCAGGAGGGTGGCAAATTGCCGCCCTCTTTTTTTGTGCATGCCGTTCCTTTTCCCTGTATGCTCACCTCTTTAGGGCGCCCTTTATTTTCAATGGATATCCAAACCGGCAGCCCGGAAAAACAACAGCGCAACCACGTTCCTGTTGTTGAGATTTAAACTCTAATATGTTATACTAAGTCATTACACAAATAAGTTTTCCTACCGTTTAGCCGCACAACTTTTGAGATTATGTCCAATTCTTCCCAGCAAATGAAAGCCATCATCCTATACGATACACGCTCTGTCGGGGGATCAACCGATAAATTTGTCGATGCACTCGGCAGCAGTCTGGCAGAGACTGGTGCGTATGTGGAAAAAGGAAAATGCAAGGCTACTGCAGACTACAGTTTTATCCAGGACTTCGATGTCGTTATCATGGGCGCTCCGGTTTATTACATGCTTGTATCGTCCGAGTTGCTTGGCGCACTTATCCAGAGCAATCTCAAGAGATATCTCAGGAGAAAAAAAGTTGCTCTTTTTCTTGCCTGCGGCAGTCCTGAGCCTATGGCCTACATGATGTACCTTCCCCAGCTCAAAATCCAACTGGTGCGCAACAAGATCCTTGCTGAAAAAGTGTTTGCCCCCCAGGAACTTTCGGATGAAAAGCAGATTGACGAGTTTGTCAGCCAAATTACCCAGGGATACAAAAAAGCGCTGAAAACCCGTAACAACTCGCTTATATGGACCGAAGAAGCACAGGAACTGCTTGCACAGATCCCGTCGTTTTTCCGTAACAGGATAAGAATCGCTGCTGAAGAGTATGCTGAAGAAATGGGGTACAGGGAAATCACCGTCAACGTGATCGATGAAGCAAAAGCAGAACTCGAGTGATTGCACCGGTCTGTGAACCATGACAGCAAACAGAAAAAGCCCGTTTTTCAGGGCTTTTTCTGTTTACACGAACCGGTCATCCAAAAATGTCACGAGCTTTTTCAAAGAAGCTTTTCTCATGATCCGTTTTCTCATCCGGCACCAGGTGCTCCGATTTCTTGATCTCCTTGAGCAGTTCCTTGTCACGGTGTGAAAGATCCCTTGGAATATAGACATTGACTTTCACCAGGTGGTCCCCTCGTCCCGGAGACTTGAGATGCCCGATACCCTTTCCGCTGATCCTCAGCATGGTATTCGGCTGCGTTCCCGGAGGAACGGTCAATTTTACGCGCCCTTCAAGCGTCGGCACCTCGACCTTGGTTCCAAGAACCATGTCGGGGTAACTGACCGGAAGGTTATAGATAACATCGTCTCCCCTGCGAACGAAGAGCTTGTGCGCCGCTTCTTCGATAACCACGATCAGATCCCCATTGGATCCTCCTCTCGGGCCCGCATTTCCCTGTCCTCTCAGGGTAAGATAGTTTCCGTCTTCCACACCGGCAGGGATATTCACCTTTACCGTCGTCTCACCCTGCTTGATACCGTCACCATGGCAGGAAGTGCAACGGTCTTTTACAACCTTGCCTTCACCACCACAGGTTGGACATGCAGTGATGTTTACAAACTGGCCAAACATGGTTTTCGAGGCCTGTCTGACCTCTCCTGTTCCCTGACAGGTTGGACAGGTCTCGAGGTTTCCTGTTTTCGAGCCTGTGCCACCACATACTTCACAGGGAATCTGTTTTTTGATTTTCAGCGTTTTTTCAACACCTTTGGAAATCTCTTCCAGTGTCAGTTTCAAGCGGATTTTCAGGTCGCCGCCTCTGATACCCGTTGACGACCTCGACCGTCTTGTTCCGCCGCCGAAAACATCTTCAAAGCCGAACGGTGAACCCCCGCCTGACCTTCCTCCTCCTCCAAACATATCATTGAAAGCACTGAAAATATCACCGAAATCACCTGCTCCTGCACCGCCATACGCTCCGCCCTGTGAAGAAGCTGACGACCCTACACCTGCATGCCCGAACTGGTCGTAACGGCGCCGTTTATCGTCATTGCTCAGCACCTCGTATGCCTCGTTCACCTCCTTGAAGTGCTCCTCAGCCTCACTGTTGTCCGGATTTTTATCCGGGTGATACTTCATGGCAAGCTTGCGGTACGCTTTTTTAATCTCATCTTTGGAAGCCGACCGGGATAAACCCAGGACCTCATAGTAATCTCTCTTCATTTCTTCTCAACTGTTTCTTGTAACAACCCAATGTGTTTCTTATGGGCACCTCTATTTATTCCGCAGTTCAATTGCTTCGTTGAGCGGATAGGAGGGGTTTCTGCGCTCCGTTCGCCTTGCACTTGAACCGCTCATGACAATAAGTTGAGGTGCCCTTATTTTGCCACAACAACTTTGGCATGGCGCAGAACCTTGTCTCCCAGAACATAACCTGCCTGAAACTCTTCAATAACCGTCTCCGGCTCGGTATCGGGAGAATCCACCTGCGTGATGGCCTCATGGAAATCGACATCCATCTTCTTTCCAACAGCCTCGATTCTGCTGACCCCTTTATCGGCAAGCCATTTGAAAAAATTTTTCTTTAACAGCTCAACCCCGTCAATATAGGGGCGTGCCTCCTTGGTTTTTTCAAGCACTTCAGGAGCATGTTCCACGATACGGCTGACATCATCGAGCAGGGGAAGAAGCTCCTTTATAATGTTTTCAAGGGCACGGGAACCGGCCATCTGCGCTTCACGCTCTTTCTGTCTACGGAAATTTTCAAATTCTGCAGCTTTGCGCATCAGTTCTTCCCGCAGTTTATCCAACTGCTGTTTTGAATCAGTCAACTGGCCCTCAAGCTCCTCGACTTTTGTGGCAAGAGCTTCGGACTGCTTTACAGCTTCTTCCACCACTACATCCTCTTTTTGGTCTGTTTTATGCTTTGACGCTTTTTTTGTCATATGTCTACGCTTGTTTTAATTAACTCACATCCAAGCCGTACTCAAGCCGGCTTATGATAATACGTTGGTTGACGGTTGGCCCGGCACTTGTAACTTGTTTCGTGTCACTGCTGCTCAGGATAACGAGTGTGACAACCGATCAGCCATATAGTTGACAAGCCTTACAACGCGCTCGTAATCCATTCGTTTAGGGCCAAGAACGCCAAGACGGCCGATTGTATTCCCCACATAATAAGGCGTTGTAACAACGGTAAAATCTTCAGCGGTTGAAGCTGAATTTTCCCTTCCTATCGATATGCTTACATCCAGTCCCGAGGATATGACAGGTGTTACCCCACCATCCTTCTCAAGCAGCTCAGCCATGCGGTTTTTATCTTCAATCATGCATACAAGATCACGCACCTTCTGGGGCTGGTCAAATTCCGGCTGATTAACAATATGCTCAGCTCCGGCAATATAGAGCCGCTCAAGAACCGGTGAGTCATCAAAAAGGTTATCTGCCGACCTGACGATCATGTTCAAGAGCGCCCTGTCCTTGTCACAGTCGGCCAGACGCCGGCTGATGGAGTTACGGATTTCCGACAATGTCAGCCCTGAAAGTCTCTGATTGAGCAGCTCGATAACATTTTCGAGTTGCTGACGGGATACCTCAAGATCAAGTTCCATGACAATAGTTCTCACAAAAAGCGACTGGATTGACAGGACAACCATTATCCTCGATGAACTCAACAGCACCATGTCCAGAAGTTCGAATACGGCGTTTGACAGCCTGGGAGAAATAACAACACTCAGTTGCCGGGAAATCCCTCCCAGAACCTTCGCAGCCGCCTGAAGAACATCCGCTGAATCTTTCGGGTCATAATTGAGCAGCTTAAAATCACGATCTATCCGCTTTTTCTCTTCTTCATCGATACGCTGCACCCTCATAATAAGGTCCACATAATAACGGTACCCCTTGTCTGTAGGAACGCGGCCTGCAGATGTATGCGGTTGACTTATATACCCCTCATCTTCCAGGTCAGCCATAACATTTCTTATGGTCGCATCCGAAAGACCGAGGTTATAATTCTTTGCTATGTAACGCGAACCAACCGGAGCTGCATTCATGACAAAGGCCTGAATAATAATAGACAGCACCTGACGCTCACGTTCTGACAGATCATGAAACACCATCATAAACACCCTGAAACAGCTTTTAACTGAGCGAACTTAGAAGAAGTGCCAATTTATCAAAAAAAACAACCGGATACACCAATTAATTTCATACGACAGCTCCGGCACTTTTTTTGCTGAAAAAGAGTAACCATCATCTCTTAAATAAGTTACAGCCTGTCAACCGGCCAACACTCCGGAAAGCACTCGATCCAGCCCGGCGTAATCCTTGTGAATTTCAATACCGTCAAACCCCCCGGCATGCACAATCTCCGAAACTTTCCGCGCACCGTCAGCATGCAGCTCATAACAGAGTACCCCCCCGGATCCGAGCAGCACAGAGGCATTTGCAGTTATTGCATGATAAAAAGCAAACCGGTCGGGAGGCGTCAGCGCCATTTTCGGTTCATGCTCTTTAACCTCCGGCTGAAGCCCCGACCATTCAGACTCCGGTACATAGGGAGGATTGGAAAGAATCAGATCATAGTTCACACCGAGACCATCAGGAAATCCAGGGTGCAGAGCATCGGCTTGCAGAAACCGGATTCTTTTGGAAACGCCATGTCTGTCTGCATTACAGGCTGCTATCTCAAGCGCACCTGCAGACAGGTCTACAGCTGTTATACGTGCTTCCGGAAGTTTGAGGGCAAGTGTAACGGCAAGGCATCCGCTGCCCGTCCCGATATCGAGAATCGAGACACTTCTTTCTTTTGCAGCACCTTCAGCCGTCAAACGGTCAACAGCATGTTCGAGAACAAGTTCGGTTTCAGGCCTGGGGATCAGTACCCGTTCATCAACAGCAAACGGATATCCGTAAAACATCTGCTCTCCGGTAATATATTGCAGGGGTCTGCCCTTTAAACGCTCTCTGCAGAGCGAGCGAAACTGCTCAAGCTCACTCCGGTACACAGGACGATTATGGTTCAGATACAGATCCATCCTGCTTACCCGAAGAACATGAGCGAGCAGAACCTCGGCATGCAAACGGGATTCGTCTATCTTTTTATCTCTGAAATATCTCTCTGTAGTTTTGAGCAGATCCAGTGTCAGCCACCGTCGATCATTTTCTCTCATATAGCAGTCATTTCACATTGCACCGGTGATGTCAGGGAATAACAGCCAGTATTCGAAGCATATGTCGTCCAATGTATACAGGTCGGTCCATTGATACTAACTACGCTACTGGTATTTACGCAAACAGAATTCAAAAAAAAATCGTTAGTTTGGTACGCTGTTTCAATAACGGTTAATAACGGAAGACACCATGAAAAAACTGCTCTATGCTGCGCTGATGACACTTATACTTTTCAGCATGTACACCTCACCTGCATTTGCAAGGTTCACAGGGATCATCGACATGAACCTGACCATGCCTAACGGCACATCCGGGATAACCTATTTTTTCGGCAACAAGGCACAGCGGATGGATATGACCACTCAGCTGGATAAAATCCCGGAACCACTCAAAACAACGGTAATTACACGTGCATCACAGCCAGACCGGGCCGTTATAGTCAACCATACATCAGAAACGTATACAAAAGTAAACCTCCGAACCGCTGCTGAAAACGCAACGCTTGTTGATTTTGATAACGATTACAGAATAGAAAAAGCAGGAAAAACGAACATCAAAGGATACGACTGCCAGCATGTCAAGCTTTTCAGCACTTCAGATACCATTGAGATGTGGCTTACGCGAGACATTGGTGATTTTGACACATTCAGACTTCTGCAATCCCAGAACCCTCGCCTCTCGAACACCGTACTGGCCAAAACGCTCTCTGACGAAGGCGTTGACGGTTTTCCGGTTAAAATCATTCAGGATAATGAAACCGGCAAGCTCGCAATGGAGGTCGTCTCGGTTCAGCAGGCGCCGCTCGAATCACATGAATTCAATGTACCCCGGGGATATACCGAGATCGATGGTACCCAGAAGCCGCTCAACAAGAAACAGAAAGAGCACCTGAAAGATCTCATGGAAAAAATGAAAAACTTCAACGAGTAGGTTGTATATTCCCGGCTAATCTCTTTTCCCAATCAATAAAACATCCCATTACGTGGCAGATAAAATCACTCCGAGAGATGAAGACTACTCACAGTGGTATATAGATCTTGTTCGTTCAGCAAAACTTGCCGATTATTCCGATGTCCGGGGCTGCATGGTCATCCGTCCCAACGGCTACGCAATATGGGAAAAGATGCAGGCAGCACTCGACAGTATGTTCAAGGCAACAGGCCATGTCAACGCATACTTCCCGCTATTCATCCCTGAAAGCTATATCCGGAAAGAGGCTGACCATATCGAAGGCTTCGCACCCGAATGCGCTGTTGTAACCCATGGAGGAGGCGAAGAACTTCCTGAAAAGCTTTACGTCCGCCCGACATCGGAAACGGTTATATGGGCCTCTTATAAAAAATGGGTCCAGTCATATCGAGACCTGCCGATTCTGATCAATCAGTGGGCGAATGTTGTTCGCTGGGAAATGCGCACCCGGCTTTTCCTGCGTACCGCCGAGTTCCTCTGGCAGGAAGGGCACACAGCACATGCTTCCCGGGAAGAAGCTCAGGAAGAAGTGCTCCGCATGATCAACATTTACAAGACCTTTGCCGAGGAGTACATGGCTCTGCCTGTTATTATGGGACGGAAAACGGAAAGCGAAAAATTTGCCGGAGCCGACGAAACATGGTGTATCGAAGCGATGATGCAGGATAAAAAAGCGCTGCAGGCAGGAACCTCGCACAACCTCGGACAAAACTTCGCAAAGGCTTTCGATTGCCAGTTTCAGTCTAAAGAAGGAACACTCGAGTACGTCTGGGCAACGAGCTGGGGAGTCTCGACACGCCTGATTGGTGCGCTTATAATGGCCCACTCCGACGATAAAGGACTTGTCCTGCCGCCAAAACTTGCCTCCCGACAGGTGGTTATAGTTCCCATTCTCAAAGGAGACAAGCAGGCCGTTGTGGAAAAAGCTCAAGCCATTTGCGCTGAACTGAAAAAAAACGGGATCAATACGTTTGTCGACGACAGTGAACAAAACTCGCCCGGCTGGAAATTTGCCGAATATGAACTCCAGGGAATACCTGTACGCCTTGAAATCGGGCCGCGCGACATCTCGAACAACATCTGTATTGCCGCGCGCCGCGATACCGGAGAAAAACAAAAGCTTGTGCTGGACGACACGCTTGCATCGTCAATCGGCTCACTGCTTGAAACAATCCAGAAGTCGATGTTAACAAGAGCACTTGATTTCAGAGAAGCCAATACTGTGGAAGTCACATCTTATGACGAGTTCAAGGCATCTGTCGACAAAGGGTTTATCGTTGCACACTGGGACGGCACAGAAGAAACGGAAACAAAGATAAAGGAAGAAACCAAAGCCACGATCCGCGTGCTGCCGGAAACCCCTGATTTTATCGAGCGCTACTCGATCAATGAACCCGGAGTATGCATATTCAGCGGAAAACCATCGAAACGCAAGGTGGTCTTTGCCAAGGCGTATTGACAAATAGTGACGAGTGACAAGAAAGCGCTAAAAAGCAACGCCCCGGAAAAGCATCGATGCTGATCCGGGGCGTCTGCCATCGCGCATTATGCAGAACTCATTACTCTGACCCGAAATACTCCTCGAGACCTTCACTGTCTGGCTTCATGGTCTTGTCACCTTTATTCCAGTTTGCCGGACAAACTTCCCCGAACTGTTCGGTAAACTGCAGCGCTTCAACCATTCTCAACACCTCATCGACATTTCGGCCGAGCCCGAGGTCATTGACAACCTGATAACGTACAATGCCTTCTTTATCGATCAGAAACAGTCCCCTGTAGGAAATCCCTTCCTTTTCAGCCAGAACATCATAGGCTTTCGACGCTTCTTTATTGATATCCGAAAGCAGTGTATAGGTAACCCCTTCAATACCACCTTGTCTGCGCGGTGTCTTGAGCCACGCATGATGGGAAAACTTCGAATCCACCGAACATGCGAGAACCTCTACATTTTTGTGCCGGAACTCCTCAAGCCTGTCCTGGAAAGCATGCAGCTCGGTAGGACAGACAAACGTGAAATCCAGCGGATAAAAAAACAGCACAACATATTTTCCCCGATGATCCGACAACTTGCATGAGTCAACAAACGTTCCCCCATCAACAACAGCCTCAAGATCAAATTCAGGTGCCTCCCTGCCAACTAATACGCCCATTGGTATCTCCCTTTGATTTTTAAATAAATGATTGAAATAAAAAACCTGTTTTCAGGCTCACAAAACAAATAAGACAATTTTAGTCCTAATATATTATTTAAACAGAGTAAAAACAACTGAAAATATCAAAAAATGCATCCTGACCGGTTTTTCATCTCTTTTCTTCCTTTCGATCTCTCGATGAATATTTATATCTTGTTTTTATACAAGTTGTTATTAAACAGTCGCCTAATATAGCCGTTATAAACGGTAAAGAGGTAAAGACACATGGGCACCTCTATTAATGGAGCCCACATTAATTCCTGAGGTCCATGCGCACCTTTTTCGAATTTGACCGTCACCAGGCAAACTTCTCCAAGGAAATACTTGCCGGACTGACAACCTTTGTGACCGTCTCCTATATCATCATCGTAAACCCTGCCATTCTGACAGCAGCGGGCATACCGCGTGAAGCTTCC
>JAKSCY010000060.1 GCA_022360355.1 Chlorobiales bacterium | reverse complement strand
CATTCGTTCAGCGGTACATCACTATTCGTACGTGCAGCCTGCCACCCGCGGGAACCACCGGCCGTGAAGCCGAAGTCCATTTTGGAGGTGCTGGCTCCTCTGGCCAAACGCCATGAGTTGTCACCTTTGGACACTACGGCTTGCCAACCGCCGCTGCGTTGGCGCCAATTAATCCAAACCGCCAGGGAGAAACCGTCGGCGAGTTCGAAGATGGCGTCGTTGCCACAATCGACGTGATCACCGTTGCCATCAAAATCCAGGGCGCCGCCGAGAGTGCCTTCCACCCAGGTCGGATCCCCGGCTAGCGTACCATCGTTACCGTTGCCACTGGAATCCTTTGCGACTGTCCCTTCTCCATCGTCCAGCTTCCACCAAGCGATGGGATCTTCGGTCTGGGCAGCGGCGACACCTGTTAGTAAAAGACATCCGATAAAGAGCCATAGTGTGTGTTTGTACGTCATGATGTTCCTCCAAAGATGTTACTTACGTTAGGCGAGCCCCCACCGTGTGTAAGACTGCCGTTTACTGTTTACCCCCATGTGGGCGATGAGCAATCTGGTCCAGTGCCAAAGGTAAAAGGACCTACGTATATTATCGTCATTTCGTATGCCCTAATGAATGTACAATGTTTTGAGTGGATGGACATTATTTCGATGCATTTCTAGGGCGGAATCTCTTTCTTTGTAGCCGGATTTCAGTTGTCGGTCATAAAATCCTACTAACAAGAAGTTTATTGTGGTTGTTCTGGTGAATGGGATTAGGAAGTAGAGTGAGGGAGATGCTAGGGGATTGTCAATATGGTCATGTTTTTAACTATTTTGTCATAAAAACGCTTGGTAACGAAAGCTTATTTATGATAAAAGCAAATAAAATAGAAAGTGAAAAGAAATAATAAAGAAAGTTAAAGGAAATATAATTAATGGTAATTGACAAGCTCTCTGGTCGTAAGAAGCAGGTACTTGAGATCTTGACCGAGAACACAGGCATCTCCATCGCGGAGATTAGCGATCAACTGAATGTGTCGGTCGTGACGATCCGCAGTGATCTGGAATCCCTGGCGGAGAGTGGTTTTATTGTACGTATGCGCGGGGGGGGACTCCCCGCCTTCCACCAGAGCATCCTGGATCGTCAAAAATCCATGGGGGTGGAAAAGCTACAGATAGCCAAAGCGGCAGCGGATAAGGTGCAGGATGGTGATCGGGTGATGATTGTGGCCGGGACCACTACCTCGTTGATCCCTCGTTTTCTATTGGGTAAGCGGGACGTGCACATCGTGACGAATTCCACCTTGCTCTTACCCTATGTGCGCATCAATCCAGCCTTACATGTTACTTTGGTCGGCGGACATTTCTCGCCAGCGGCTGAGGCCATGGTGGGACCCATTGCCGTACAACAACTGGAGCAGTTTCATGTGCGCTTGGCATTCCTGGGTACGGACGGTTTTAGTCTGGAGCGCGGTTTCACGGCGCATCAGGTGGAT
>JAKSCY010000087.1 GCA_022360355.1 Chlorobiales bacterium | reverse complement strand
TCTGCTCGATTCCGTCGGCGTCGAAGGACAACAGAAGTTGCTGAATTCCAGGGTGCTGATAATCGGTGCGGGAGGGCTGGGAGCGCCCGCGGCGATGTATTGCGCTGCTGCCGGTATCGGTACGATAGGCATTGTTGATGCAGATGCCGTAGAGGTGTCGAACCTTCAGCGGCAAATCATTCACTTTACGGATGATATCGGTACAGCCAAAGTGGTTTCCGCCAGGGAAAAGATGGAGGCTATCAATCCCGACGTCACGGTTGTTCCGATACAAGCGTTTGTCAATGCAGCAAATATCGAGGGCATCATCGACGGTTATGATTTCGTTATCGATGGTACGGATAATTTTGCTACAAAATTTCTCATAAACGACGCCTGCGTGATGAAACGTATTCCCTTCTCTCACGGGGGGATTCTGAGATTTAACGGCCAGACAATGACCGTTCTTCCGAAAGAGAGTGCCTGTTACCGGTGCGTTTTTCATAAACCGCCTCCGAAAAACATGATACCAACCTGTTCGGAGGCGGGAGTGCTGGGTGCTGTGGCAGGAATGCTCGGTACGATTCAGGCAGCAGAGGCCTTAAAGTACGTCACGGGAGCCGGAGAGGTGCTTGCTGATGCATTGCTGACTTTCGATGCATTGCCTATGCATTTCAGGAAAGTCAAGCTGCAGAAAAACCCTAAATGTGCAGTTTGCTCGGAGCAGCCTTCAATTACCGAACTGCGTGATGAAGAGCAGCAGGTCTGCGACTTGAAAAGTAATGGACAGTAGGAGGGAATACAGGGTATGAAAATAAGCAGAAGTGCATATGAAAGGATCATCGAGCACGCGCAACAGGATATGCCTTTAGAGGCGTGCGGCTATCTGGGTGGTGAGGATGGGACGGTTGTCGAAGCCTGGTGCCTGAAGAACATTGATCAATCCGGTGAACATTTTTCGTTTGATCCGAAAGAACAGTTCAGGACGGTTGTGGCAATGCGGGCAAAAAACCAGCGCGCCGTTGCAGTCTATCACAGCCATCCTGAAACACCGGCAAGGCCGTCACAGGAGGATATAAGGCTTGCGTTCGATCCGAAAATGATCTATGTCATCGTTTCGCTTGCTGCAGCTGAACCCGAGGTCAAGGCTTTCAGGATCGTAAAAGAAGAGGTTGCCGAAGAATCTCTCGACATTATTGACGGATAAAGGGCACGGAACCGGAAAACAGGGAGGGAGCAATGGAACGTAAAAAACTCTCGATAGTATGTTTCAGCGGAGATTTTGACAAGGCGCTTGCAGCATTTACGTTGGCTACAGGCGCTGCTGCGGTTAACTGGGAGGTAAAGATGTTTTTCACCTTCTGGGGGCTGAACATTCTGAAGAAAAAAACAGGCCGGTCATGGATCGGCAGCGGGATTCTTGCAAGGGTTTTCAATTTTCTCATGGGAGGCAAGAGAACCCTGCCCTTGAGCAGGCTGAATTTCGGCGGTGCGAGTCCTGTGCTGATGACCGGTATGATGAGGAAAAGCAACGTGGCTACGCTCGATGAGCTGATCGATGCAGCCAAAGAGCTGAACGTCGATTTTGTCGCGTGTGAGATGGCAATGCATATTCTCGGGATCAAAAAGGATGATCTTGACGACCATGTGCAAAGTGTTGCAGGTGTTGCCACCTTCCTCGATGCCTCCAAAGATGGGCATATTATTTTTATTTAATTTTTGTAAAACGTGATTTCATGCTGCATTCCATCGATATAACCAAAGAGCGCTGTCCCATGACCATGGTAAAGGTGAAGCTTAAGCTCTCCCAGATAGGGGATGGCGATACCCTCGATGTGCTTCTTGCTGAAGGCGAACCTCTGGAAAGCGTTCCCCGAACTGCCGAAGAGCAGGGACATAGCGTTGAAGAGATAAGAAAAGAGGGTGCCTGTTATCACGTGATCATTCGAAAGCAGGCCTCCGGTTCTTCCGGTACAGTTTCCCGGTAAGACGTTTTTTCTGTTATACCTGTGTGACAATCCTCTGAACAGTACAGATCAGGTTGGCTTTTCCTGCGTTGATTGCGTATGGAAAAGTGAATTGTGCGTCTGATACAGATTTTTTTTGGAATTGATGTTAACGATTGTTAACATAACAATTGTTAACATTCGAAAGTGTGTATTGTAGTATCCCCCGCCTGCAATGTCACTTTGTTCTTTAAGACAAGCGCAACACAATTCCTGTAGGAGGGTCGACTCATGAAGAAAGTATTATTCGCGATACTGATTTCAGCCTTTGTTGTACCTGTTTTGTTCTGGAGTGCGGATGTCTCGGCTCAGCCGAACTTTGCACGAAAGTACGGAACATCCTGTAATACCTGCCATGCAGGTTTTCCTACAAAAAATGCTTTTGGAGAGGCCTTCAAGGCAAACGGTTACCGTTGGCCGGGAGGGGAGGATAGAGCAAAAACCAAGATCGATGTGACGGAGATGGGTGCCGAAGCGTACAAAAAAGAGTTTCCGAACTCAATCTGGCCTTCGGATATACCGAGTATCGCTCCATTTGCTGTCTGGGTGAGAGGGAGCCTTTTGGAATGGGATGAAGAAGTTACGCTTGCTGACGGCACTGTTGAAGATGAGGTGCTTGACTGGGGAGGCCCATCAACAGGCAGTATCCTGGTTGGCGGAACGCTGGGTGAAAACCTCGGCATCCTTGGCGTTATGCAGGCATCAAGAGGTGATTTCCGAACATTCCTCAGAGCACAGTGGATGTTTGCTCCGGGCATCAGCCTCTCTCTTGGTAATGCCAACAGCTTCTGGCAGCGCGGGAGTGCTCTTTCAACCTATGCCGGTGTGTTTCCAAGCCCCGATACCGGCCTTGAGGTCAATATAGTTCGGGGACAGGAGGGCGGTTACAACATCGTTGGGGGTGTTTCCAATGCCGGCGGTTCCAACGGAAAAAACCTGACCGATGCCAGATACTTCCGCGCGAAATACAAGTTCGGTGGTTCCGGTCTGCTGAGCGGTGCCGGTGGTACCATGGGGAACCCCTATATCGGACTGGACAACAATGTTCAGATAGGAGCAAGTTTTTTCCAGTATGCTGATGATGCAGTGCGTGGAGGAGGTAATTATGCAGGAGAGTCGACTTTTTACGGTGCCGATCTCAGCGGTAATTACGGCAGCTTTACCGGCGGTGTTGCTGTCAGCAGGATGCATGATCTCGATATGGTTAACATGCGGGCAGACGCAGGATACTTTTTCTACCCCTGGCTGAAGGGCAGTCTTCGTTACAGCAGCTACAGGGACGGGGAAAATCCGGCTCTGTCGGGAGGGCTTACAGCTCATATCAGGCCAAATGTCTCCATAGGGGCATCTTACTCGCATCCTACAAAGAGCCTTGCTCCTGACGGTGATGAAAATCAGGATAGCTTCAGGCTTAATGTCGGGGCGGCCTTCTAGTTACGGATTACGTTTGCGTATAGTTGATTTTTTCGCCAGGCTTGGAAAGGCAGGCTCATTGTTTTATCTCCATTTTTCAATAAACCTGTTCTTTCCCATGCCGGCGATTTTCTGAGGATGTGAGGATGTAATAAGTAGTTGTCAGGAATTTGGACAAAGGATGCACAATTCCGTGTTTCGCTTTGTGTTCCGATGACGTTGTTTGCGGTTCACGCCATGCTGCCGATTTGTATCGACAAGGGCGTGCTTAGTCCCCCCATCAGGCGCATTTTACATCCTATAAAAAAGAGGAGAAAATGACCATGAGAAAAATCTGGGTAGCTATCCTTGCGGCATGTTTTGCTTTGCCGTTCCTTTTCTGGAGCAATGAAAGTGAAGCAATACCGGTATTTGCACGTAAATACGGAACTTCCTGTGCCACCTGTCACATCGGTTATCCTGCAAGAAACGCATTTGGCGAGGCTTTCAGGAATAACGGTTACCGCTGGCCGGGAGGTGAGGACGAAGACAAGGCCGAAATTGAGCAAACCCCCCTTGGCTCGGAATCGTGGAAAAAAGTATGGCCAAACGCAATTTTTCCTGCAGACATTCCCGGAATTGCTCCGTTGGCTCTTTTTGTCACGGGTGAACTGTTTGAGTATCGGGCGATAGATGATAAGTACAAGTGGGGTCTTCCGGGTGAAGTTGAGATACTGTTCGCCGCTACGGTAGGCGATAATATCTCGATTCTCGGCGACTGGGCTGCGGGTGAGGAAGGAGTAGGATTTCAGTTGCTGTGGTCTCTTGCTGAAGGAGTGAACCTTGCTTTTGGCGGCGTTGGTTTCACGGAGCTTTTTTCAATAATTTCGGCAACTCCAAACGGAGAAGGTGACTCGTATGCCGTGGCTTTGCCGAGTCCCGGCAATGGCGTCGAGCTGAGAGTTGCGGGCGGCGACAGTGGGGGTTACAGCTTTATTGTGGGAACCGGTCAGGGTGAAGGCGAATGGTCCGACAATCCTTTTGACAGCAGGTTTATCAGGGCGACCTACAAGATCGGCGGTTCGGGTTTGCTGAGCGGATCGGGTGGAACCATGGGCAATGACATGATCGGTCTGGATAATGCAGTGACGCTCGGAGTGAATTATTTTAACTCTGAAAGCGGTGTCGATGGGGAAAAAAACGCTGTCGGTGGTGATATCACGGCGACATATGGGTCAATGCGTGCCATTGGCCAGATTGGCCGATTGATTGATACCGAAGTGACACAGTATTCCGCAGAGCTGGATTATTTTGTTTACCCTTGGCTTGTCGGTGTTTTGCGTTATGAGGATTGGGGGGTAACCGGCGAGGACAGGGAATACACAAGTGCGTTTATTCCCGGTATAGGAGCATTTCTCAGGGCAAATGCAAAGCTTGGTGCAGAGTATGTTATAGCAGAAGACGCGGATTACAATACTCTGAAAGTTTTTGCGCAGCTTGCGTTTTAATGTATCTGAGGCTGCTGGTGATGTGCACGGCACTGTGCGAAAGTACTGGTGCGGTGACACAGCAAATGCAGGGCTGTTGTTGCAGCAATCATCACCAGCAGTTTCCCCCATAATATATATACGCTGTTGATGAACCACTTATGTGCAGGTGAGGCTGGGGTGTTCACGGTTCAATGACAGGCGGGTGGACTCAAAAACAGTGTTGTGGGCTGCTTTTGGGAAAAAAGCGGCAAGTCGGGCAGCATTTCAAAACGTTATGTACGGTGTAATAACCGAAACGACTATAGGTTAATTGAGGCATGGTGGAAAATGAGCTGACAACCGGTCAACCTGAGGTTGAAGAGCGGCATGATAAAGCTGAAAAACGCCGGAAATTTCTGAGAAGAATCGGTTGGGGAAGCATTGCCGGGTTTATTGGTATTAACCTGGCGGCTTTTGTGCGGTTCATGTATCCGAGAGTACTTTTTGAACCGCCGACAACGTTCAAGGTCGGCAACCCGGTCGATTATCCGCCGGGACAGGTGAATACGCAGTTCATAAACAAATACGGCACATGGATAGTACGGCAGGGCGACGGGTCTTTTTTTGCCATGGAGGCAAAGTGCACTCATCTGGGTTGTACTCCGAACTGGCTCGAAGCACAGCAGAAATTCAAATGTCCCTGCCACGGAAGCGGATACTACATTTCAGGATTTAATTTCGAGGGCCCGGCGCCCCGTCCGATGGATCGTTTCAAGATCAGCATTGCAGAGGACGGTCAGCTGCTTGTTGATAAAAGCATCAAGTTCAAAGGTATGCCGGGCAAGGACTCCAATCAGATGCATCCACAAAGTCTCTTGAGAGTATAAACAGCTAATTTCAGGTGGAAGAGGCAGTTCGCACGGAAAAAACAGCAAAAAAAAAGGCTGTGGCAGAGATCAGGCCGGATCAGTGTACCGGCTGTGGAATCTGCGTATCGGTTTGTCCGGCCGCATGCATTGATATTATCTACACCGGATTAAACTTCAACGGTACTGCCCGTGTGAGCCGTGAATTATGCATAAGCTGTAATTTTTGCGCTATTGATTGTCCCTGGGGTGCAATAGCGATGGTTAATCCCGATGGTTCCGAGAAGCTGCTCGACATGCACGGCAAACAGGTGAAAAAAATGCGGGGGTATGCATAACCCTTGCTTTGGATAATGAAAAAGCGAGACAACGATGAAAATGTTTGACAACATCAAACAGTCTCTGGTCTGGAAATCAATGTTCAGAAGAGACTACAAGGACACGCCGAGAAATCGCGCTCTTGCGATTTTCGGCAACATTTTCATGCACTTGCATCCTGTGAAGGTAAGGGATGGGGCGGTAAAGCTGAGGTATACCTGGGGAATGGGGGGGATTTCTCTCTTTTCATTTATCATCCTAACGGTTACCGGTTTTCTTCTGATGTTTTACTATCACCCGTCGGTTGATCAAGCCTACTGGGATATAAAAGATCTGGAGTTTCAGGTCCCCTATGGAATATTTCTCCGGAATCTGCACAGATGGGCCGGGCATTTCATGGTTATTGTCGTCTGGCTTCACATGTTTCGCGTTTTCATGACAGGCTCGTACAAGTCGCCGAGGCAGTTTAACTGGGCGATCGGTGTCATATTGCTTGTTTTAACCATGCTGCTGAGTTTTACAGGCTACCTGCTTCCGTGGGATCAGCTTGGGTTGTGGGCTATCGAGGTCGGAACCAATATGGCGGCTGGAACGCCGCTGTTGGGGTTTGAAGGGCCATTCAGTGAATATCTGGGTATAACCCCCTACAACGATGTTCGATTCGCGATCCTGGGCGGATCAACTGTAGGAGGGAACGCGCTCTTGCGGTCTTATGTCTGGCATTGTGTTGCCCTTCCTCTTGTGGCGGTCGTACTGATGGCGGTGCATTTCTGGAGAGTAAGAAAGGACGGGGGCATTTCGGGTCCGCATTCCTGAGTAACGCAGGCGGTTGCCGTAATTAACTAAAACTTGCTGGATAGTACAGTAATGGGGCCATTTATCGAGATAATTTCAAAGCCTGACAATATCGCCATTGTGGTGATGATTCTCATGGTACTCTTTTTTACCTTCTGGGCTTTTCAGCAGGCGATTAAAAACGATGCGTTGCGAAGGCGCGGAGAGCCGATCGAGGGGGAATTCGATGGCAAGGTTGATACCTGGAAACCTCTTGTCAGGATTGAATTTATTATTGCTTTGATTGTCTTTATCGGCCTGACGTTCTGGTCTCTTGTTGTCGATGCGCCTCTTGAAGAACTGGCAAACCCGACACTGACACCCAATCCGGCAAAGGCCCCCTGGTATTTCCTCGGGCTTCAGGAGATGCTTGTTTACTTTGACCCCTGGATTGCAGGCGTGGTGCTCCCGACGCTGATTATAATCGGATTGATTGCCATCCCCTACATAGATATCAATCCCAAAGGAAATGGTTATTACACTTTTTCGGAGAGAAAGTGGGCGATTCTGATTTTCTGTTTCGGGTTTCTTTTTCTGTGGATTCTACTGATAGTTATCGGGGTTTTCTTCCGGGGACCGGGATGGTTATGGTTCTGGCCATGGGAGGCATGGGATCATCATAGAGTCATCTACGAAGGCACAACGGATCTTACAAACCTTGTCGGCATTGAGTCAAGATCAGGCTGGGGCTTTTTTATCGGCGGAGGCGTTGTGACGATTTATTACGCTCTTGGCATGATTCTGCCCTATTTGTACTGGAAAAAGAAAAAGCCGGAGTTTCTCAAATCGCTGGGAATGGTTCCCTATATAACAGTCTCTTTTTTATTCTGGACAATGCTCGCCTTGCCGATAAAAATGTTTTTGCGGCTTGTTCTGATGGTTAAATACGTCTGGGTAACCCCCTGGTTTAATATTTAATGCACGTCTGGTCGGGGCTCCACCTGTAAATGTAGTTTATGCAGAACAATATGAAAGAAAGGTCCTCGTATACCCCTTATCTGTTTGCGTTCCTCAGCCTGCTGCTTCTGGGTCTTGCTTTCTGGGTGATATGGAAAGACGAGATCCAGCTGAGGCCGTGGAAAGAGTACCAGAAGGAATATAAGGAGTTAAAGGGAGCGGCGCTGCAAGCTGAGTATGATAAGGCAAAAAAGGAGTTCGATAGCAATGGCAACTCCAGAAAGCTCGAAACTTTGCAGGCAAGGCTCAATGAAGCAAACAACATATTCCAGAGCAAGGAGGTACAGGAGAAATATACAGGTCTTGTCGAGCAGGTGGGCATAATCGAAAAATCCCTCGCTCAAAATCAGAAAAAACTGCAGGAAACCAGGGGGAAGTATCTGGAGACGGAATATCTCTACATCAGGGATCAGAAAGAGCAGGATAAAAGGACAATGCAACAGCTCGAAGGCGAAATAGAGGGATTAACGGAGAACAGGAATGTTCTGCTTGAAAGAAAGGAGGCATTGCAGGGAAATATTGATGAAATAACCGGTGAGGTTGAAACAATAAAAGCTGAAATTCAGTCACTGCATAAAGGGCTCGACGAAAAACTGGCCGCGATCGAAAGCAATGATCGCATATCTCCGCAAATCAAACAGATACATATCAGGGACGTGGGCAAGGCTGATCGCTGTATAACCTGTCATGCCGGAATCGAGAGTCGTTACAAGCTTAGTGATCAACAACCTTTTACCCGGCATCCGGCCAGCTTTGTTTTCCTCGAAAACCATCCGGTAAGCGAATATGGCTGTACTTTGTGTCACCATGGACAGGGGCGGGCAACGACATCTCCGGACAAGGCGCATGGCTGGGTGGACCACTGGAGGGAGCCGATGCTTCAGGGCAGTATGACACAGTCTTCATGTATTTCCTGTCATGGAGATATAGAGGGATTGCGGGGAGCTGAGTTCATCAGTGAGGGCTCAAAACTGATAAAAAGGTACGGGTGTTACGGGTGCCACATGATTCCCGGCTATGAAAAGTTGCGTGAAATAGGGCCTGTGCTTGCCGAGGTAGGTACAAAGATCAATTATTCATGGGCGGTAGACTGGTTGCAGGACCCGAAGACCTATTATGAGGCTGCGCGCATGCCCAAGTTTTATCTTTCAAAAGAGGAGGCTGAATCAGTTGCCGACTACCTGTTCAGTATGACAGGAACCAGCCGGCATGATACTCTTTATACTGATGACGACATAGACTGGGATCTTGCAGAAAAAGGTAAAGCGGTCTGGCGGCAATCCCGTTGTAATATCTGTCATACAACCAACGGGAAAGGAGGGAATCACACAGAGATTCATGCCCCCGATTTGAGCAAAGTCGGCAGTAAAGTCAGCAAGGAATGGCTGTTCAACTGGATCAGGGACCCCAAGAAATATTTTCCCGAGACCAAGATGCCGAGGTACCGTTTTTCAGACCAGGAGCTTGCTGCTCTTGTAGAGTATATTGTCAGTGAGTTTCAGGACTGGGATTTCGAGCCGGAATACGAGGAGCCGGTTCCTATAAAGGCTGAGTCAATTGAAAAAGGAAAGGCCCTCGTTCAGAAATTCGGTTGTTTTGGGTGCCATAAGCTCAAAGGAATGGAGGAGATGCAGGATATTGCTCCCCAATTAAGGAGAGCTGGAGCGACTGTTGCAGGCGGTGAGTCATCGGAAAAGATTGGCGCCGAACTTTCTTCTATCGGCAGTAAGCCGGTTGAACTTCTGGATTTCGGAAAAATGAAAGCCGATATACCTCATGACAGGTTAAGCTATGTCAAACAGAAGTTGCGGGCGCCGCGAAGCTTCAGAGATGACCTGAGAATGCCGGATTACCGGTTGAGCGAAGAAGAGCTGGGACCGATTTCGTCGGTGCTTCTCGGGTTTACCGATGCAAGTCGTCCTGCCCGTTTTATTATTCCTTCCTATGCGGAAATTGAAGAGCTTGAGGGTGAGGATGACTCACACATCTTGTCCGGTGATTTTGAAAAACTTGAGAAAGATATCAAGTGTTTGAACTGTCATAAGATAGGAAATCATGGCTACAACTATGCCCCCGATCTTGCCATAGCAGGGAGCAAACTGCAGGAAGGGTGGGTCAGGAAATTTCTCAGGCAGCCGGATATTATCCGGCCGATGCTCAAACAGATGCCAAGGTTCAATCTTGACAAGCAGGATGGAATGATGCAGGTGAACCTTGAAGCCTCGGAGATAGAGACTGTTATAAACTTCTTTCGGAGTGATCTTGTAACGGATGATATTCCGGTTGTTCTGCCTGGCCTTGATGATGGTGCTGTTGATCAGGTGCTTGAGGGGAAGCGGCTCTATGATGCAAAAGGTTGTGTGGCATGCCATCAGATAGGAAATGCCGGAGGGTCTGTCGGTCCGAATCTCTCGGATGTCGGCAACCGTCTCACGGCAGGTTTCATGTTCAAATACCTTGAAGATCCGCAACGGTACAGCCCTCAAAATGTTGAGCCAAAATATGGGTTTACCGAACGTGAAAGGATCTATCTTACCCGGTATCTGATGTCGCTGAAACAGGATCAGGGTGACGCCGAAAACAGCGAGACGAGGAGTGATCAATAATGGGGGTGAAAGACAAAAACAGAAACAGTACAGCTGTTCCCGGCCTTGTAGGCGCTCTTCTTATCTTTTTGCTGTTTGGTTGCAGTGCTGAAGAAAAACATGTCGATTCGGCTGAACAGCAGGTTCCGTATTCCTCAAAAGAAGGCAAGCGCCTGTACATGCATTATTGCGCGATCTGCCACGGTGAGAAAGGGGATGGTGCCGGACGTTATTACGGATTTGGTCTGGAACCCAAACCGGCAAATTTCACCCTGAAAGAGTTTTTTGAAGAGAGAGATGATGCTCGTTTGTATAAAGCCATCAGTGAAGGGAGCGTGTCTGTCGGGAAATCCAATCTTTGTCCACCGTGGGGGCGTACCCTGCATAAAGAGGAGATGGAGTTTCTTGTCGATTATATCAGGACATTGTCTTCGACGAGTGATTAACAATTGTTATCTGTTTGTTATCATACGTTAAAACAATAAAACAAAGGGGATTTGCTATGAAACGGATATTGTTCAATGCAGCATTTGTGATGGTTTTGTTAGGTATGGTTGTTATCGGCCAGAAAGAAGCCCTTGCAGGGGGGACTATTACCGGTTCAGTAGATACAAAACGGGTGAAGTACAAAAGAAATGTCGTGGTTTATTTGAAAAATGTGCAGGGAACCTTCAAGGCGCCTGAAAAGCCTTATGTGATGGACCAGAAAGATCTCACTTTTATGCCTCACGTGCTTCCGGTGCTTGTTGGTTCGAAGGTTGATTTCAAGAACAGTGATAATGTGAATCATAACGTGTTCTCACCTACGGAGTGCAAGTCGTTCAATCTTGGAACGTTTGGTCCCGGTGGCTATAAGACCGTTACTTTTGACAAGGTCTGTGTTGTTGATCTTCTGTGCAATGTGCATTCTGAAATGTCGGCCTATGTGGTCGTGCTTGACAATCCCTATTTTGCAGTGACCGGGGCGGATGGCAGTTTTACCATTGAGAACGTGCCGGCCGGAACCTATGAGATAGCGGTGTGGAGTGAGAAACTGAAGTCGGCAACGCAATCGGTGACCGTTGCCGACGGCTCTTCTGCCACGGTCACTTTCAATCTGACGAGGTAGAGAATATGAAGGTGTTACATAACATTTTCGTGTGGCAGGTGCTGAAATCGGTTGGGAAAATCTTGGCAGTTGTGCTTTGCTGTCATGTTTACCTCAATATGCCGGTTTTCGCATACGATGCATCACTGGTCGCAAAAATCAAGCAAGGTGTCGATTCCTGGAACCAGTTCAGAAAAGATAATCCGAGTTATGTGATCGATCTTCGCATGGCTGATTTTCGGGATGCGAATCTTAAGGGGATTGACCTCAACAAAGCGAAACTGAAAAGAGTAAACTTTTCCGATGCGAATCTTGTCGAGGCTGACCTGAGCGGCGCCGAGCTTGAAGAAGCAAATTTAAAAGGGGTAAACCTCAGCCGAGGCAGAGTCAGTGATGCAGATCTTTCGGAAGCGGATCTTTCCGGCGGTTTTTTTATTGAAACCGATTTCAGCAGGTCTGTCATGACAAGGACAAATCTGCAAAAAGCCTTTCTCGGTAAGGCAAAAATGGGAGAAGCAAACCTCAGTTGGTCAGATTTCAAAAATGCAAACCTGGATCTTGCCGATCTCACCGATGCAAAGCTGGTCGGGGTCAATCTCGAAAAGACCGGCCTGTTCGCCGCGGCCTTATCAGGAGCCGATCTCAGGGATGCAAATCTTGTGGGAGCTGATTTGCGAAGTGCCGACCTCAGCAAAGCCGACCTCAGGGGGGCTGACTTAAGCTTCGGTGAGAAAATGGCCGCAGCTTCGCTGAATAATGCGGATCTCAGCTTTGCCAATCTGGCCGGCACTGACCTTAAGGGAGCAGAAACCAGAAATACAACATTTTTGGGGGCGAGCATTTCCGCTAAAACAATCCTTCCCAATGGATCGAGAGGTAGCGCAGCGTGGGCAAAAACGAAAGAAGCGCAGTTTGTGAAGTGATGATATTCCCCTTAAATGATGGCTGTGCCGTGGTGCAGATTTGAAACCGCTTTTGCGGTGATGATTGAATGGTGTCAGGTGGTTTGCGGGTATGGTGCAAGGTTTTCTGCGATAATTAAAAGCATGGTACAGAAGCAGTTATGGTACAGAAGCAAAGAAAACTTTTTGAAGCACCGTTAGGCTTTAAAGAAGGGGGATTCGCAACAATTTTCCTGGTTGTTTTAGGGTTTTTTGTAGAGCTTTTGAGTGGCGGCACCGGTATTACCGTGCCTGGCTGGCCTTTTAATGCTGTGATTGCCGCCATGCTTGTTCTGCTTGTTTTTCTTGTCGGTGTGGGCTTCAGGAAACATGCTCTGGTTACGTGGCTTGGCGGCATTCCTCTCGGGCTTTCCCTCATTACAGCTCTCGGTGTTCTTTCGATGATCGGCGGGATTATTCCCCAAGAGCCTGAATACGGCACCTCGTTTGTTGCCGGTTTCGGGATCAATCGTGTCTTTGCTTCGTGGCCGTTTGCTCTTGTCTGCATGGTGTTTATGGTGAACCTCGGTCTTGGTTTTGTGCAGAAACTTGTCCCATTCAAAACTGCCAACCTTCAGTTCATTTTTTTTCACGGGGGGTTCTGGATCGCTTTGACCTGTGGATTGCTTGGTTCTTCGGATCTTCAACGGCTCGCGGTTCCTCTTTACGAAGGCCGGGAGAGCAACAGCGGGTATGACAGAACTACAGACTCAATGGTTGAGTTGCCGTTTTCTATCTATCTCCACGATTTCGAAATCGAGGAATATGCTCCAATGCTGGGGCTTTATGACCCCAGACATGAGAGATTTGTGCCGAATGCTTCACGTGCCATGCTTGAGATCGGGCCGGGTATGAGGGTTTCGTGGGAGGATATCGAGGTTGACGTTGTTGAAACAGTTCCCTATGGTGTTATCAACAGCAACGCAACTCCTGTGCCTGCTGATTCGGTTTCGGGGGTGCCTTTTGCAAAAGTCCGGGTACAGCATGCAGGTTCGGAACAAACAGGATGGAT
Organism: Chlorobiales bacterium; assembly: GCA_022360355.1. Classification (GTDB taxonomy): domain Bacteria; phylum Bacteroidota; class Chlorobiia; order Chlorobiales; family Chlorobiaceae; genus Prosthecochloris. Next base: position 4,851 of record JAKSCY010000087.1, on the reverse strand, counting down.
CAATCCGGCAGGGCCGGGTATTGACTCCAATTATCTTGTTGTCGGACAGTACGCTCTTGTTCTGCTTCCCGGATCACCGAAGAAATTTTCCTCGCAGGTTATGTTTACGCACAATAGCGGAGATAAAAAGATTGCTTTACTTGAAGTCAACAAGCCCTTCGATTATTTCGGCTGGAAAATATATCAGGCCGGTTACGACGAGAAAGCCGGAAGATGGTCGACGTTGAGTGTCGCCGAGGCCGTAAAGGATCCCTGGCTGCCTGCTGTTTATCTCGGTTTTTACCTCATTATGGCAGGTAATCTGCTGTTTTTCTGGCAGGGAATGAAAAAATCGGCAAAAAATGACATGGATTGAGTTTCCGATAGTCGCAGGTGTTGCTGTTGCCTGCTGGGGTGGGGGAAGCGTCTTAAACCTAGTTTCCTCAAAAAAGCCTGCACTGAGGATGCCCTCATATCTTCTGATGGGTCTGGGCAGCGTGGTGATGGTTGTATTTCTTGTTCTTTTCTGGCAGACTCTTGAAAGGCCTCCATTGAGGACCCTTGGAGAAACACGGCTCTGGTACGCAACGATGATTCCGCTTGTTGGTTTTCTGGTTGAGTATCGATGGAAAATCCCGTGGCTGAAGTTCTATTGCATGGCGCTGGCGGCTTTTTTCCTGGGTATCAATCTTGCGTATCCTGACATTCTTGATAAAACGCTTATGCCTGCCTTGCAGAGTGTCTGGTTCGTTCCTCATGTTATTGTCTACATGATTGGTTATGTGTTTCTTGCGGCAGCCTCAGCTGCAGCATGGCACAACCTCTATCTCGATTACCGATCGCTTGGCAATGAACGCAGTGAAGCTGTCGGCCACTATCTTGCAGTTCTGGGATTTGTGTTTCTGACATTCGGGCTTCTTTTTGGTGCATTCTGGGCGAAAGAGGCCTGGGGTCATTACTGGACATGGGATCCGAAAGAAACCTGGGCTTTTATTGCCTGGCTTTCCTATCTCGGGTACCTGCATCTTCATACCGAAAAGGTGCGGAAAAGAAGTCTGCAGTGGTATCTTGGACTGACCTTTTTCGTGCTTCTGGTAAGCTGGTTCGGGGTCAACTACCTTCCTTCCGCTCAAAACAGTGTGCACAGTTATCAGGTCAACTGAGTTTTCATCCGTTTGTTTTTTTGTGATTGATCCGGACGCAAGTAGATTGTTGTCTTTTTGCAGTAGCACGAGTTGTTGCTCAACGCAGGTAGCGGGGGGACCTGTATCTCTTTTGTCACTGTAATTGAAGATGCGAGTCTACAGCATTTATCGCTAGGAAGGCCTGAACTTTCGCACGAAGCGACCTCGTAGAAACCGTTCAGCAGCTCAACGTTTCGAGCATATCGATGCAGCGAGAGTGCATCAAGTCTGGAGCATGGATTTTGTTGCCGGCCAGCTTTTCAATGGCAAACAGTTCAGGATCCTGACTGTCGTGGATAATTACAGCAAAAAAAGCCTTGGCCTGTATGCCGATTAGCAAATCAAAGGCGCAGATGTTGTTGGATTTCTGGCTGCCTAGTACGGACAGGAGGCTATTTGCCACAACGCATCTAAGTGGACAACGGCAACGAGCGAGTTCATTTCCAGGGATCTCGATCGATGGGCATATGAAAACAAAGTGGTTCTGAACTTTTCCCAGCCGGGAAAATCGACAGATAGCCCCTATATTGAATCATTTAATGGAAAGCTTTGGGATGAATGTCTGTCGGTGAACTGGTTCATGGGTATAGACGATGTAAGAGAGAAAATCGAAGCGTGGCGACATGAATGCAACGAGGAAAGACCGCACTATACTTTGAGGTATCTGACGCCGATGGAATTCATTGAAAAACAGCAAATTAAGGCCAAAATCTCTACTTCTGGCTGCTCCAGTTAACGGTGTATACGCAGTTGCGGAAAAAATGAATTGGATCACATCATCACCTAATGTATTTGTTTTTATCGTTTAAAATGTTGAAATTGCAGAGTATGTTTAGCGTAGTGCTTTAACCCTCCACCCTTCCCCCAGTAGTACCGAAGTATACGCCCTGTTATTTAGTTTTCCTTATGCATTTATAACCATATTGCACTGCATGTAGGCTATTGTTAAAAAAGAACTCACCAAATAACATTCAATAAAATCAAACGCTTGTAATCGCTTTGGCAAAGCACTAAAATATTAAACAGCATATTTAAGACTTTACCTCCGAACATAAAAACAAAACAATTGAGATTTTTGCTGTCTATAAAGTGTTGACGCTATAGAGAAGCCTTTTAAACAGAAAAAATCGTATCAATCTTAATTCTGTTCAATAAACTCAAGAAAGTCTTTCTGCTGCGATATAAAAATATTTGACTGCATTGCATCAATAATGCTCAAATAAGTAGCTCAGGTTAATATGGAGGAAATTTGCAATGACAATAGCCAAAGAAAAAAATAACCCTTCCCCAAACACTGATTTGCAGAATAATGAATCTGTTTTGATTGTTGGAGACTGGTTCATCGATGAACATTGGACAATGGGAATACATCGTTCCGCCACCAGCAGCAGGACAGGAAAAAGGCATTATCGTGCACTTCAGAGGACAGATTCTGAAGTTCGTGCTTTCTGTGGTGCTGGCCGCACTGCATTTTTTCTACATCACGTTCAAACAAGAGATAAAAAGCGTCTTTTTAAGAAACTTATAGGGCTAGGCTTCTGGCATCACGAAGATACAGACGACTTGTATACTCTTTTTAATCCCACCTTTCAAGTGCACTCCCCTTACAGGTTACGTGATAAAGAGACTCAGCAGGAAAGGCCTGGAGGGTTGAAGCTCATAAACATGAATGACGTCTTTATGTCTTCAGATAACGAGAATAACCAGAGTGCATGCACAAATCGCATAATTCGTATTTACAGTATGCAACAAGATGGTGAAGTAACCTATGATCGTTACGACTGGGAACCACCTCACGGGAAACCTGTCCATTGGACAGAGAAAGAGCTAGGTGAATTAGTAGAAAAACTAAAAAACAACAAGCCTTCTGTCATCGTTGTCAAGGATCTTCTAAAGAACTCTGTAAACTATCAGCTCATCAAAGAGCTGGCAAATGTATATAAAAACACCCGATGGTATATATCATCTAAAAAGTGGAAACCAGATTGGCTTGAAACTTTGAAATCAGTTTCGATAGAACTTTTATTGGTTCCTCAAGTTGCAGCTCAAGAAGCTCTACAGGCTGAAAAAATCACGTGTTGGCTTTCTCACTCTGGGCATCCCTCAAAAGAGGCATTGGATACTATTCAAGATTTGCATGACAAAACTAACGCAAAATCAATAATAGTATTGCCCGAGGGGTTGAGTGCTATTGCCAGAGTACCAGGTAAGGATAATGAGACAAAGTGTGTTATTCAGCCTCTCAAACAGCTAAAGCAAGTCAAGGTGCCAATGGGCGGGCAATCCATTCTTTTCCCGGCACTATGCTCAGGGATAGAATATGCCGTGCAATATGATAAACAGCTAAATATACCAGTAATTCTTGCGCATGCATTTGAATGCACATCAGATTGGATTTGCGCGGAAGGAGGTCGAGTCTTGCAGCCAGCTACTTGGAAGCCTGACCCAGAAAAATGGAAACCAAAACCAGCTTTACTGCTGGATGTGTCTCGTTCAGAAGGCGAGCCAAAAAGAGTCACACTTGATAAAATTGGCAATTGGGATAGAGAAATTGAAGCTTGGGACAGTGCACAAAATCTAGAGTGTTTAGGTGTTATTGAAGACAACAACAAAGGTTCCAAGGAATTACAGTTAAGACGATCTATGACAGAAGTAAATGGATATGTTTGCTGGGGCAAGGAAAAACGCCAAAATCTAAGGCACCTTGTCAAAGGCATTAACGACTTCCACTTAAATCCTACATACCCCGCCGCTGCAATGTTGATAGCTGACCCAGGTTCAGGAAAATCCTTTCTTATCAAACAGCTCGCGAAGTCTGCCCGTTTGGAACCTCTCCCATTTAACATTACACATTTGAGTTCTCGTGGAGAAATAATTGGCTGGTTCGACACGATTTTGACAAAGCAACAGGAACGGCCTGATAAAAGGTTTCTTGTGTTTGTAGACGAAATCAATTCTGATCTAGGTGGCAGTAAGCCATACAGCGCATTCCTTTCTCCGCTTGAAGATGGTTTTTACGTGAGGAATGGACAAACATATCCGCTCCAACCTGCAGTTTGGATCTTCGCTGGCACTAAAAATCCTGCGGAAGAGGGAGATAAAGGATCAGATTTCATTTCACGTTTGACTCTTGGTCAGATCAATCTAAACCCCACCACCATATCAACCGATGAAAAAGCGTTAGAGCGGATATATGTTGGGGCAGCAATGCTTAAACATACTTTCCCTGATGTTCAATATGTCTCGAAACATGTTCTCCATGCATTTCGTGATTTAAATACTGGTGTCAGAGTCCGAGATATAAAACACTTTGTTCGGCAATTTTCCAATATACAATACGCCAGCGTAACCTCGGCTAACGTCCCTTCTCGTTGGCCAAAAGATCATGAGGGAGAAGATTATCGAAAATGGAAGGAAAGGATAAGCAAAGAAGGGAAAGCAGATATTACTATCGTTTGGTGATGTCCCCTTCCCAAATAACCAACCTCTCAGCAGCTTCCCGCTTCGCCCTGCTGGCCGCTTGCGCTGTTCGAATAGCGGGGGATGGTATGACTGGTCAGGTAAGGTCTTTGATGAGCCCGGAGTGTTGCGGGAACTTTCGTGTGAGCGAATCACGATCAGCTAAATTGAAGTCGCTGAAATCAAAGCCGGGCGCAACGACGCAGCTTGTCAGTGTGTATGCACCGGG
>JAKSCY010000420.1 GCA_022360355.1 Chlorobiales bacterium | reverse complement strand
GCGGTTTTGGACTTTCTCAAAAAGTTGTTCAGCCACATGAGCGGCATGAAGGCATCTACCATGGCCGTCGAGATAAAAAGCATCGCCACGAGGGTCGGCACGGAAAGGGTTCCCTTGCTGATAAAGAAGATTCCCCCCGCAATTACGGCCGCCATCGTGGGAAGCGGACCGAATATGATCATTGAAAGCCTCGATGGCGAGCTGCATTTATCCATCCACTTGATAAATACCCCCTGGAAACTCTCCAGGGCTTTATGATAGCGCTTGAAAGAGCTGGTTCCGTCATCAAAGGTTCTGACCACGACCATGGCCTGGATAAACTCGATCACCGCCGCGTTGATTTTGCCAAGACTGGTGTCATACTCCTGTCGAATCTCACCGTAGTCTTTCATGGCGATGCTCATCATGATCATGCCGACGATCAACACGCTCAGCGCAATGAGGGCCAGCCGCCAATCGATAGCAAAAATCAGAATGAGGCTGACAACCGGAGCGGCGAAGCTCCGCCCGATCATGGGGGTGCTGTCGGCAACAAAAACATGGAGGTTTTTTACATCGTCAAGAACCACTTTTTTCAGCGCCCCCGTACCATTGGTAATGATATAGCCCAGAGGCAGCTGCGCCATATGTTCGGCAAGTTTTGTGCGTAGATCGACTTCAAGCTCAAAGGCGCCCAGATGTGAAACAGCAAAGGCGATCGAGGATAGGATAAATGCCGAAAGGCCTACGGCTCCTACACCAATGAGCGTGCCCGGAAGACTCCAGTCTATACCCATGAAAAGCAGACTGCTGCCGTTAAGCAGCACCGCAATCACAAGCGAAAGCAAGAGGAGCGTCGCAATCGTGGCGACCGAACCAAAGGCATGGAGTAGCATGGCGCTATAGATATGGGTCTGAACCGGCTTTATGATACGCCATAAAACGCCATCACCTTCTGATTTTTTATTGGACATATTGGTGGACATAGTGCATTTCCTTAACAAAAAGGTTATCAGAAAGCATACCCGGACTTCTCCGGACTGTTAAAAAAGAGTGAACAAAACCTAAATTGAGCGATTGTCGAGCATGCCACAGATGCAAGGCACAGGGAATGCCGCTGTAGTGTTCTACCGCAAGTTCCCTGTAACGAAGCAGATGTGGCATGATCGGTAATCCCGAAGGGTTTCAAAAAATGCGGCTCTTTATCAGTTTTCATGCTTACCTGACAGGTAAGGGATAAACTCTCTACAAACACAGTAGAACAGATTGTTTTTAAAAAACTTACTATATGGAGCATTTATTGAAACGCTCAGTTTAGGTAAAACCGATATCGCATAGCCAACCCTGGTCTCGATATGAAGTCTAACAGGACATCATCGACCGGCTCACCGCATCAGAATCGATACTGCGCCCCCACGCCCAAGGTCCTCGGGTCGCCGAATGTCGCCACGGCCACCGTGGAAGCCTTGAAGCCATTGACATAGTCTTCATCGGTCAGGTTTTTCCCGTACGCATAGACGTCCAGATCTCCGCTGCGGTAGCCGATTTTCATGTCGAGCAGAGTGTAGCCGCCTTCCCTGTCAAAAGACTTGTTGGTATCGTTATAGTAGTAAACGTCTCCCTGGTTGTAGATATCGGCCCTCGTGTAAAAGCCATCCGGATGATAATAGGCGATACCCAGTCGAACCGTGTGGGACGGCGTTTGCGGGATTTTTTCACCGTCGAAAACATTGCCCGCACCGGCATCGTAATCATCGTATTCCGCGTCGATCAAGCCCAAAGCGCCGCTCAGTTCAATGCTGTCTGTCGGTAAATACGTTATTTCAAGCTCCGCGCCACGGGAATGCGCCTTGCCAGCATTGTCGGCATAGTAGATACCGCCTCCCGGCGATTTGTAAACATGGATATCCTCGATGTCCATGTAAAAAACACTCGCAGAAAGAGTTATCCGCTGGTAAGCCCCCTTGATTCCCAGCTCGTAATTAGTGGATTTCTGCGGCTCGAAACTGTTGTCCTCGGCTGTTCCCGAGGAGGAGAAATAATTGAACCCTCCGGGCATGTAGCCTTTTGAAAAGGAGAAGTAGGTCTTCCAAGCATCCGTTATCCCCCAGGAAAGCGCCGCCTTGGGCAAAAAGACATCCCATGTTTTTTCGGCTTCGAGGTGATAGACCGGCGGACCGCTTGTTCCCACCGGCAGCATATACATATCCTGGTCCATCTCTTTTTCGATATGCTGGTATCGGGCACCCAGGGTCAGCTCAAAGTCCGGGATGAGCGGTATCATAACCTGGCCGAAAACCGCATAGGTTTCACTGTCTGTAATGGATTCCGCGTTGTATTCCCAGCTTTCAATGGCGTAAGTGAAGGGGTTGAAAGGCACCTGCATCCCGTAAGGTCCCTGCTCGTGCTCCTCGACATCCAGATACACGCCGCCTACCCAGCGAAACCCTTCCGAATTGTTGCTTGAAAAACGCAGCTCCTCCGTCCAGGTGTCGGTTTCACCGTCACCGAACATGGTGAGACCGGCCCATAAAGGATCGTCGCCGAAATCGCCGTCATAGTGTGTATCGGTTTCCAAAGTTCTGTGCGTCGTCACGGAGGTGACGGTGAAGGCGTCGAAATCATAGCTCAGATGAAGGCTTTGCGCGTTGCTTTTAGTCTCGTCGTAGGATTCGACATCGTAGCTGACTTTTTCGGCATCGTCCCGGTCGAAGTCACCGACAACACTGCCGCCGGGCAGAGCGTACCCATCATCCCAATACTTCTTATGGTACAGGCTTAAAACGTTCAGTCTGGCCTTGAATCTATCCGTCGGCTTGAAAAGCAGGAACGCACCGAAATTGTGGTTTCGTTTCCGGTTGGCGTCCTCCTCCATTCCGGGATATGTGTTCTCGATCCAGCCGTCATCCTGTTCATACCAGCCGTTGACACCGAAATAGAGCTTGTCCTTCAAAACCGGCCCGTTGAGATTCAAAAGGCCCTGCATGTAATTGAAGCTGCCGTACTCGGCACCGACTTTTCCATGCAACTCGTTGGTCGGATCCTTGCTGACGATATTGATGACGCCCCCGATGGCGTCCTTGCCGTAGAGTGATCCCTGAGGACCGCGCAGCACCTCTATGCGTTCCACATTGACCAGGGAAGCGTCAAAACCGTAGGCACGGCTGTAAGGCACGCCGTCGATGTAAATGACGACAGGGTTGTTGCTGGTGAACATGGATGTGTTCAACCCCCTGAAATTCACGGAATTGCCGTGGTTGGGCGAGTAGAATGCGTTGGGTATCTCCCTGATGAGATCGGGAACGTTCTCTATCCCTTTTTCTTCCAGGATATCTTCTCCTATAACCGTGATGCTCTGGGGAACATCCTTAACATCCTCCTCAATTTTATTGGCGGTCACTGTCATTTCCGGCATTTCCATCGCGACACCTGCCTCTCCCTCACTGCACCATGACGTAGCTGGCACAAAGGAGCAGGCAGAGCTTATACAAAAGGCAAACACCATTATTTTCCCAAAACGCATTCCCTCTTCCTCCAGTTAAATTATGGGCACATCAACTGCCCTGTTGTTTGAAAGACAATAACTAACGGGAAGATCCGATTCTCATATGCACCATCGAGCACACACCCAGCATATCCGTAATGGCTCCCATGATTTTAAATTGCAGCGCAACCCCTTTTTTCAT
>JAKSCY010000162.1 GCA_022360355.1 Chlorobiales bacterium | reverse complement strand
CGTCCTCGTACATATACTTATTGGTCTGCCGCCAGATAAGGCTGCCGGCAAAGGGCGAAGGCCGGTGGGTATGTACGGCGGTAACTTGGATCTCCTGCGTATGGATGCGCTCCAAACAGAGTTTGAGGTTGGGTAAATCGAATTCGTCCTGCAAACAGGTGCGCCAGGTCTCCAAGAGAATGGGGAAGTCCTCATACCGTTGGATACTCTGCAAGAGCTTCTTGGAACGCACGCGGTTCAACCACAGGGGCATACGTTTCTTGAAGTTCTGCTTGGGGAGAAGCAGGGCCCGGCTGGCGTTCTCGCGAAAGTGGGCGCCGAAGGTGCCAGTCTGTTCCAATTTAGCGGCAAGGTGAGACTCCACATTCTCCGGTGTGAGCAGGGTGGTCAGCTCCTGTACCGAACACTCGCAGGGAAGCATCAATAAAACCGCATCGTTGTTGACAAAGACCTGCAAGGGGTGGCCGTAACGCTCTTGCCAGGCGCGACTCAAGGCCAGAGCGAAGGGACGGTTGACCTTCCCCCCCCAGAAGGTATAGAGGATCACCTGATGTGCATCCTGACGATTGTTGGGATCTTGATAGTGTTCAACTAAGACATGGTGCCGATGCGGCAGCGCCGCGCCGCTGGCCTCGCGTTGTCGGTGCAGATAGGCACACAGTTCATCGGCCGCGGGGGGGGACATGTGGTAGTCGCGTATCAGGGTTGGTTTGAATGCCGGCGCTGCGAGCTGCCCTTCGGCCCACTCTAGGAACTCCCCTACCCGAGTGGCGAAGTGAAAACTCGCATCGCGTGTGTCCGCTTTCCAGAAAGGGATGATGTTCAGTTGCTTGGTTTCCGGTGTCACTTCCACGTCGTTATGGGTGATGCGCTGGATACGCCAGACTTGATTGCCCAGGGCGAAGGTGTCACCGATACTGCGTTCCCACACAAACTCTTCATCCAGCTCGCCGATCTTGGCCTTGGTGCCCTCCAGACGCAAATCGTAGTAGCCACGATCGGGGATGGTTCCCCCCGCCATAAAGAGCAAAAAAGCGGAGGCCTCCTTGGCCTTGATCGTATTGTCCAGCCGATCGATCATCACACGCGGTTTCAATTCGCGCAAGCGGGAATCCGCATAGCGTCCCTCCAGCATCTGGAGCACCAAATCGAATTGCGCGCGCGATAGATCGTGATACGGAGCACTGGTACGCAGGAAGCCAAAGAGTTTTTCGATATCCCAGACCTCGGTCACACAGGCCGACAAGATGACCTGCGTCAGAACATCGAGTGCTCCCTGGATGGGTGTCACGTCCTCAATCGCTCCCTCGTACACCGCGCGGGTCATGACGGCCGCGTACAGGAAATCCCCCCCATGTGTCGGATGCAGCAAACCGCGGCTGACCTCGCCCACCCGGTGCCCCGCTCGTCCCAGACGCTGCACCGTACCGGCGACCGG
>JAKSCY010000064.1 GCA_022360355.1 Chlorobiales bacterium | reverse complement strand
GATCGCCCAGGGCTTTGACGGAATCCTGATCTGGCCCATGGTCGAGGCCCCCACCGGGCCGCCCATTGAGCGGGCCGTGGCCAAGGGTATCCCCTCGGTAAGCGTGGACAGGATGGTCGGAACCCAGAAGGTCACCGCTCGGGTGACCGGGAACTTCCCGGCCAACGGGGCCCAGCAGGGGATGTACCTGGTCCATCGCCTCCTGGAGGAGAAGGGCAAGGTCGAAGGCTCGATTCTGATGATCCGGAAACCCCTCGGGGGCACCGCCGACAGCCAACGGACCGGGCACTTCCTGAAAGTATGTAGTTACTTCCCCGGCCTCAAGATCGCGGGAAGCTACCACAATCCCTCCAGCCGGCCCGACTCCTTCCAGCAGGTTCAGGATGCTCTGATGGCCCATCCCAAGCTGGATGTCATCTTCTGCACCGGCGCCGAGCAGGGTATGGGCGCGGTCCAGGCGGTGGATATGGCCAAGCGGTGGGACAGCCGGGAAGGCGGAAAGCGGATCATCATCCTGAGCAACGACGATCTGCGGGAGGCCCTCAACGCCATCGACGAAGGCAAGATGGCCATGGCCGCCCCCTACACCCCCCTTCTGGGAGCCCTGGGAATGCGGGTCCTGCTCAAGCTGGTGGCCGGAGAAGAGATGCCCCAGGACATCACCACCCCGGACCTGCCCTTGATCACCAAGAAGAAAGAGAACGTCCTGGGTGTGGAGTCCGTGACCGTGGCCGAGTGGATGCCCCACGCCTACGGTCCTGAAGTCAAATAAACCATTGTCTTGATCCGGCGGGCCGTTGAGCCCGCCGGGTTAGGCCGATCGCCCGGGATTGGACGGGATGGCCAGGTGATGGACGCAGTCAAGACATACGATCAATCGTTCAACGCCTTTAAGGAAAGATTCAAGAACGGCGGCCTGAGGAGCAACGCCATCCTCCTGGTCATCCTCCTGGGCCTCTTCGTTTTTGCCAGCTTTGCCAGCGAAAGTTTTCTTAAGACCCAGAATTTACTGAATCTGTTAAGGATCGTCTCCTTGACCGGGATCATGGCCATCGGGGTCACCTTTGTAATTCTGGTCGGGGAGATCGATCTCTCGGTAGGGGCCATCCTCTCCATGTCGGCGGTCATGGGAGGAAAGTTCCTGGACTGGGGGATCGGTCCGGTATTGCTCCTTACCTGCGGAATGGGGCTCCTGGCCGGGCTTGTTAACGGGATCGGGGTAATCAAGGGCAAGGTTCCTTCCCTGATAATGACCCTGGGCACCATGGTGGCCTTTTCCGGATTGGCCAATATCATCTCCGGCGGGAAGGCCGTTTATCCCTACAAGCTCCCCGCCTACCTTTGGCTGGGCAAGGGAAACCTCCTGGGGGTGCCCTTCCCCATCATCGTTTTCGCCGCCGTGGCCCTTATTTCGATCTTTGTTCTGGGCTACACCCGCACCGGCCGGTGGATCTTTTACTCCGGAGCGAACCGGACGGCCAGCCGTTTTTCCGGGGGTCGGACGGACCGGGTCATTATCCTGACCTTTCTTATCAGCGGTCTTTGCGCCT
>JAKSCY010000526.1 GCA_022360355.1 Chlorobiales bacterium | reverse complement strand
CCGCGGCCCCCGTGGTCCACGTGGCCGATATCGTCACCGTCAGGTTCAAGGACGGCCGGAAGGTGGGGGCCAGGGTGGTCGGCTCGGCGGTCAGGGCCGACGTGGCCCTCCTTAGGCTGAACGAGGTCCCGGACGGGTTGACCGTGGCCGATCTGGGTGATTCCGACGCCATGGATATCGGCGACCAGGTCTTTGTGGTCGGCGCGCCCTACGGCATCGACCACACCCTGACCGTGGGCCACGTCAGCGGCCGACGTTCGCTCAAGGGCTTTGCCAACCAACTGGTCAACATCGAGTTCCTCCAGACCGACGCCTCCATAAACAGGGGCAACTCGGGCGGCCCCATGTTCAACATGGACGGAGAGGTGGTGGGGATCGTCTCCTCCATCAGCTCCAGCTCCGGCGGCTCGGAAGGGTTGGGTTTCGCCGCCTCCATCAACACCGCCCGGGACCTCCTTCTGAAGCAGCAGTCCATCTGGACCGGGATGGAGGCCTACTTCCTGAGCGGACCCATCTCCAAGGCCCTTAACGTGCCCCAGGAGTCGGCCCTTCTGGTCCAACGGGTGGCGGAAAACTCTCCCAGCAAGCTTCTGGGATTGGTACCCGGCTCCATCCCGGTCAGGATCGGACGGGAGGAGTTCCTTCTGGGGGGCGACATCATCCTGGAGGTCCAGGGGATTCCCGTGGCCGCGGACTACCGGACCATGAAGGCCCTCCAGGAGGCCATGCTCTTTACCACCAGCGGCCGGAGCGTGACCATCAAGGTCCTTCGCGGGGGCAAGATCATCAACCTCAGCCGGAGCGCCACCAGGCCCAGGGACGAGCCCTGATATAGGGGCTGTCTCCGAAAACAATTGATTTCATTGATGCCTGAACCGGTTTTTACCTCAGCTCAAAACGATTTATAACTTGGGGCGGATCAGCCAAGCACAACCTGAGATGGCCTTGATCTAGGCGATTGATAACACCTTTGCCACGGACTGGGATTCCACCTTCCAACCAATCGCCCTCCGGCCCTCCTCTCTCCCTTGGGGGAGAGGCCAGGGTGAGGGGGTTATTTCAAT
>JAKSCY010000827.1 GCA_022360355.1 Chlorobiales bacterium | reverse complement strand
TCGAGATGGCCTTCAACGAGGAGATGGTCCGGCGGCAGCGGGGCCAGCGCGACGCCCGCGCCGTGGTCCGGCACGTGCTCGAATGCGAATACGAGCAGTTGGATCGGCGCACTGTCGACGGCATCGCCTGCGAGGGCTTCCGGACCACGGACCCGACCTATGCCAACGGCTTCCTGGGCGACGTGCGCGTCGAGCTCTGGGTGGACGTGGACACCTACCTGCCGGTACGCCTGGAGACAGAGACGCTTCGCGACGGCACACGTTTTCTGACCGTGAGCGATCAGTATGAGTGGGACGTGGCCGTGGACGCCCGCGAGTTCGAGCCTGTCATCCCCGAGGGTTACACCTCGCCCATGGCGGGCCCGGTCCAGATGCCGGCCATGGACGAGCCGTCGCTGATCGAGGGACTGCAGATGCTGCGCGACTTCGGCGCGGACACCTATCCCGAGGCGCTGACCATGCAGGGTATGGTCGCGCAGATGAGCGGCTTCAAGGAGCGCGTGATGAACATGATGCGGCAGGGGGACCGGGAGGGAATGAAGGCCTTCATGAAGAAGCATTACGACATCGACCTGGGTGACGAAAAGCCGAGCATGGAGCAACTCACCCAGGCCACCATGCGGATCACGCTCAAGCTCCAGGGGCCCTGCCTGTTCTACGCCACCCTGGTGCAGGACAGGAAGGACCCGGCCTATCACGGCAAGGTGGTGACGCCGGCGGATGCGGGCCTACCCCTGGTACGATGGCGGATCTCCGAGTCCGAGTACCGCGTCATCTTCGGGGACCTCCATGCCGAAACAGTCGATGCCCAGACCCTCGCCGAACTGGAGGCGGCGTTGCCTGAGTAATGTATCAGTCGTTTTGACTGTTGTAACAGGGCTGAGTCTCGTTGACTCAGCCTTTTTTCATGTGTACGATTTCTGTGTTTTGGGGAATTTTGTATCCGCTGTGTTCACCGGAGGATTTAAGTCCGAATTGGGCTATGTCTTCGGAATCCCGCATAGTCAAGTTTACGAAGCCAAATACTGTTGTTCGTCCGCGGCCGTCCAGCAGGGGACGGACAGCATGGTGTCGAGTCGGCGATGGGGATAGATAACCGCCTTGCCGTCGATCTCACGATTGCGAATCTGATGAATGATCTCGATGGTATGCTCGAGATCGGCGATACGGGTGATGTGAGAGCCGGGGTCGATCTGTTTCTCTGCCATCAACTGCAACGTGCGGGCTACGTCCCTGGGGGAGCCACCGCTGGAGCCGGTGATATTGATCTCACGGTAATGAACAATGCCCGTATCGAATTCTACAACGTCCTCGCCACG
>JAKSCY010000174.1 GCA_022360355.1 Chlorobiales bacterium | reverse complement strand
TGACGGCGTGAATGCCGGAACAACATGGCGGTCTGCAACAAATATCAGATAGCGAAAAGGAGATAAAATGGGACAAATTGCCGGCGGTGTCATCGTCATGGTGCTGTTTATCGCGTTTGCCATGTGGAAAGGAAGGAGATCAGGCAGAATCACAGATGCTGATCGCCGGATGAGAGAGGATGAGTACTGGGCACGGAAGGAGGAGGAGGGCGAGGACAGCGGCTCGGTTTTCAGTTTCAGCTTCGGCAGCTCCGGTAACCATGACGGAGACGATGGGGGCGGTGACGGCAGCGATGACTAGATGTTGCCGACATGCGGCTGAAGATTTTATTTAAATGACTCAACAGGTAAGGAGGCAGGATGGATTTTGAAATGATCGGGGCATTGGCCATTATCGGCGGCGTTTTTTTTATTTTTTTTAAATTCGGAAAGTCGGGTTCAAAGGACCAGGACCCCCTGGCGGACAATCTGCACAGTGACAACGATTTTGGGGGCGACGATTAAATCGCCGGTGCCTGGCGAAGAAAACATCGCAACCATCGTAAACATAGGATTGATGGATTATCCCTGTCCATTTTAATGAAAATCTGAGCGAATCTAAACACTTACATGAAGGTTAGCTGCTATATAGGGGGAAGATGCTGTGAAAAAAATACTCATTGCTGCTTTTGGTCTGCTCGTATGCCTGGCAGACGTCTCTTTGGCAAAGAACATCCGTTGGAAAGATTTTTCCATACACCTTTCAGAAAACTGGACAAGATCTGACACAGAAGATCCCGCATCCTCCCGACTGACACTGGAGTCACGGCAAAGCGGGCTTCATTGTCTGGTCAAAGTTTCGTCCAGGCCCCTGAATGCAAAACCGGTTGGCGATTACCGGGCCTGGCTTGAAAAATATGCCGACCAGTGGAAGTCGTTCAAGTTTACAAGTTCGGTGGTGATGGATAAAGGGCCATTAACCCTTCTCGGGCATGCGCAGTGTCCGGTGGCACGGGGCCGCAACAACACCGCTGCCGTGTACCAGTTCCTCCCCCTGGTCAAAAACCGGGTCTATAGTGTGGTGGTCAATCTGGATCCCTATGACCGGGATGAACTGCCGTCTTTTGTGACCGGTCTGCTTGAGCAGATGAGCATCGCCGGAATCGGCGGCAGGCCTGTCACGGTATCGGCTGAACCGGCGGATGATCAGCCTGCTGAAACCGTGGTAACAGATTTTTCACCGGCCAACGGCAGCATGGGAACATTGATCACCATAAAAGGAAAGCATCTGGGCAGAGAACCCGTCGTTGGTGTCACATTCGGGGATATCCCGGTGCCGGTCACCCATTACGACGATAATCATATTTATTGTGTGATTCCGGGCGGTTTTACTGAAGGGGTGAGGTATAAGCCGGCAATCAGGTACAAAGATAAAACCCTGCATACAGATAAGGTGTTCCAGTACCAGTCCTTTAAAAAAAACAGGCTGATTCACAAAGAGATCATTGAGAATAAAG
>JAKSCY010000589.1 GCA_022360355.1 Chlorobiales bacterium | reverse complement strand
CACATCCAGGTAGTTGAAGCGGGGCGGGTCAACCTCGGGCGGCAGTTCGTCCAGGACGGCCAGCACTTTGAACCTTAGCTCGTCAAAGCCTTTTTGATAGTCCACATCGTCCAGGAACTTGACCACTACGCTGGAGCGCTGGCGGTAGGAAGACGAGCGGATGAACTCCACGTCGTCCAAATCGTCCAGGGCTTCTTCGATCTCGTTGGTGACCAGGGCCTCCACTTCTTCGGGCGAAGCGCCAGGGAAGAAGGTCTCGATATAGACCTTGCCCATGGACACGTTGGGGTAGCGGTCCACCGGTATGCTCAAAAGGCTGAATGCGCCCACCACCATGAAGATTATGAACACCAGGTTCACCAACACGGTGCGCTTGAGTATGAAATTTATTAGGCTGCGCATGGTGCCCCTTTAGGGAGTCTGCAGGCGGAAGCGTTGGCCAGGACGCACCTCTGGCGAAGTTACCCGCAGGGTATCGGGCTCCGGGCCGGGGCCCAGCACCATTACCCGGATTTTTTTGCCATCGGCGCGTTGGAGCCAAAATTCCTGATAGCGCTGGCTCACCGCAAAGGTGGGCACCCAGACCGCGCCTGAAGGATCGGGCAGGTTCAGGATGAGTTCAGCCCTCAAGCCGCCACGCTTATTGGCCAAGCTGTCCTCGATGGCCAGGTCCAAATTTATCTTGCGGGTGTCGGGATCAAAGGCTGGGCTGACCCGGTATATGCGGGCGGGAATCTCGCGGCCGGTGGCGGGAAGTTTTAAAGATATATTTTGGAGGCTGTTTAGCGCTTCATATTCCTCGGGGGTCAAAGCCAAAGGCACCAAGAGGGTGCGGAAGTCGCCCACCCGGCCCACCTCAAATCCGGCCGCCACCCATTGACCCGGCTCCACCTTGCGCTCCATAACCTGCCAGCCAGCCGGAGCTTTGATGATGTGGCGGGATATCCTCTCACGCAGGGTTTTCTCCTGCACCGCCAAGGCGCGCAGTTGAAGGCGGGCCTGGTCGAATTGCTGCTCTTCGGAATCCAGCTTGGCTTGCGCCTGGCTTTTTCTGGCCACCAAGGTGCGGGTGCGTTTGAGGTCCTTTTCCAGATAGGTCAGCCTGCTCTT
>JAKSCY010000733.1 GCA_022360355.1 Chlorobiales bacterium | reverse complement strand
TCGTCAACAATGATGGTACCCTCATCGCACATGTCTTTCAATCCTGCATAATCGTCCTTGTTGCCGGTTTGCGAACCGGCAAGGACGACATCCATATCTATCGAGGCCAAGGCCTTGATAAGCGAAAATGCCTTGAACGCTCCTCCGACATAGATCGCGGCTTTTTTCCCGCTGAGCGCTTTTCGAAATTCCAGGAGCTGCGGATAAAGTTCTCCCACCTCACGGCTTACAACTTTTTTTGCGGCTTCCAGAATTGCAGGATTGTCATTGAAATGAGCTGCAACATCATAGAGCGCTTTCGACATATCCTCGATACCGAAGTAAGAGACTCTGAGGTACGGAATGCCGTATTTTTCTTCCATCATCTTTGCCAGCCTGACCATCGAACCTGAGCATTGTACGATATTCAGCGAGGCGCCATGTGAACGCCTGATGTCATCCACCCTGCCGTCTCCGGTCATGGTCGAGACAACCTCGATACCCATCTGTTCGTAGTAATCCTTGATGATCCAGGCTTCGCCGGCAAGGTTGAACTCACCGAGAATATTGATGCTGTATTTTCCTATTCCTTCGGTCGAGCCGGTCCCGACGATTTTCATCAGCGCTTCACAGGCGGCTTTATACCCGTCTTTCTTGGTTCCTTTAAATCCTTCCGAATGCACGGGAAGGACCGGGATGCCTTTTTCCGCTGAAACTTTCTTGCAGACGGCATCGATGTCATCACCGATAAGCCCGATGATGCAGGTCGAGTAAATGAACGCTGCTTTCGGCTTGTGCTGATCGATAAGCTCCCCGAGAGCCGCATACAATTTCTTCTCGCCGCCGTAGATCACGTCCATCTCCTTGAGATCTGTGGAAAAGCTCAGGCGGTGCAGCTCGGGTCCTGAAGAGACGGCCCCGCGAATGTCCCAGGTGTAAGCGGCACATCCAATAGGACCGTGGACCACATGAAGGGCGTCTGCGACAGGGTAAAGCACGACACGCGAGCCGCAGAAGACGCAGGCTCTCTGGCTGACCGACCCGGAAAGGCTGGTGGTTTCACATTTGATGTCAAACGATTCCGAATCGTTGTTTTTTTCGAAAACCTGCTGTTTTCTGCCCTCGAGTATTTCAAGTTTATCCATTGGACTTCAATCTTC
>JAKSCY010000048.1 GCA_022360355.1 Chlorobiales bacterium | reverse complement strand
TGAGGCAGCCCGTTAAATACGCACTGATGACTTCTTCAACACCTCCAGCAACCCATGGAATAAGAATGATTCCTCCGGTGCCGACCATTCTTGAAAGTGGTTGTGAAATCGCACCGCAAATGAGAACTCTCACCTTTTGATTGCAAAGGAAACCAACGCATTCCTTAAATGTCTGATTGGGAAGCTCCAACACCTTTTGACATCTGATTCTGCTATCGAAGGTCTCGGCCAGTAGTATCCTCTGAGCTGTATCAAACAGTGGCGATACCCGGCCTTCCCAAACTGGAACTGCAACATTCATTTTTGCCTCCACACAACCAGAAAGCAGATATCGTGCCATCCTGGTCAGCAGACCACATGAATGCCCGTAACTGTTTATATAAAATGGGTTATCGATTTTTCATTGAGAGGAGACTGCCTGAACTGCCGTAATAGTATTGCACTAGTGCAAAGGTAGAATGCAAGGTTATATTGCAAACTGCAAAGGTAGTATTTATGAATGCGATCTGCCATCGATATTCGGAATATTGATCCCGAATTTCTTGATTTTCCTCCAGAGTGTACTTTGGTGAATGCCAAGCTGTTGAGCGGTCAGGGATCTGTTCCAGTTGTTGTTCTTGAGCGCTGACACAATCGATTGAGCTTCCAGATCCTTGAGCGAACGACCGGGTTTCTGATCCACGGGCGATCCACCGCCAAGGTTCACCGGTAAATGAACAGGCTCGATGATACCACCATTGCAAAACGCAAATGCATGTTCGATGGCATTCTCAAGCTCTCTGATATTTCCCGGGAAACTGTGGCTGTTCAATAATTCCAGTGCCTCGGGCGACATCCCTGCCACATCCTTGCCCTTGAGCAAATTGAAACGGGAAATGAACATCTCGGCCAGAAGCGGGATATCTTCTTTTCGTTCACGAAGGGGGGGCATCGTTATTTTGACGACATTTATACGGTAATAGAGATCTTCCCTGAATACACCCTTGTGCACCAGATCTCCCATATTTCGATTGGTCGCGGCGATAACCCGGATGTTTACGCTCACAGACTTTGTCGAACCCAGGGGCTCAAATGTCCGTTCCTGAAGCGCTCTCAGGAGCCTGACCTGCATCGCTGAAGAGACGTCGCCAATTTCATCGAGGAAGAGTGTTCCTCCGTCCGCCAGAGAAAACCTTCCCGGCTTGTCACCACTGGCCCCCGTGAAAGATCCTTTTTTATACCCGAACAGTTCGCTTTCCAGGAGGGAATCCGGCAACGCTGCACAATTGATGCAGACGAGTGGTCCGCCTTTGCGCGGGCTGAGGTCGTGCAAGGTACGGGCGACGAGTTCTTTCCCCGTTCCGCTCTCTCCCTCGATCAGCACGGTGCTTTCGCTTTCAGCAATGGTGGAAAGTGAATCGAAAATGCGATGCATCTTCTCGCTTCTGCTCACCAGATTGCAGAACTGACATTTCTCGTATGTGGCC
>JAKSCY010000202.1 GCA_022360355.1 Chlorobiales bacterium | reverse complement strand
TGCGCCTTGGCCTTGATCAAAATAGCTTCGCTGAAATTTCATTAACTACCTTTCTGCTTATACCCTTGCATTCGTATACTACTTTTGGAAACAGCTCTAGGACAATATAAAAATCTTTAAGATTTATCTGATACCCTTGAGAGCCTCGCCCGCGGCATTCCTGATCGATAGGGAGGGGTGATTGTTAATGATGTAGTTCAATGCATCTTCCCCGCTACGATTTTCCAGTCGACCCAGCATTCGTACGGCATCTTCATGACATTCATGAGGAGCCGGGGTAAATATGGCATCACGCAATATGCCGGCTGCAACATCAGGTTGCTCAAGACCGATTACATATCCTGCAAACGTATCGATCCAGGGATTGTCTGTTTCTGCACAAAATTGTACGAGCCGTTCAGTCAGATTCTCGTAAGGAACACCAAGCAAGGCATAGATTCCACGTTCAAGGACATCCGGATCAACTTCAATTCTCAAAACCTCCAGGACGACTTCTAAACCTTTGGGATTGCCCGTTGCCACGATCATTTCCAAAGCAACAATCCGCAGCAGATAATCACCATCTGTCAAGGCAATGTAAACAAAGTGGTCAAAATCCTTGTGTTTGACAGGCTCTGGAAAAGGATAGTTGATAATTGCGTTATAGTCCGGATTTATGTATTCATTGCGAACTTTCTCAAAGTTTTTCTTATTCCAGGACGATTTCAAGCGTTCCCATTGAGGGTGTTTGCTCAACTTTTTGAATTCGTCCAGCGTAGGTAAATATTCAATTCCATGGGGATTTGATTCCAGCGAGCGATAAATCCAATGAAATGCCCTGTCAATCTCAGACAATTCTTCGTAAGAAAGTGCGATCAAATAGAAGAGATACCAGTCAGATTTTGGGCGCAAATTCAGTCTTCGGGCATTCATTTCCAATCTCTTCTGATGTTGTCCGGTTTCGGCATAAATTGCTTCCAGCAGAAACATTGAAGGGACACTGAATGGTAATTCGTTCAGAACATCCAGGAATAGTGGTTCCGCTTCTACAAATTGA
>JAKSCY010000722.1 GCA_022360355.1 Chlorobiales bacterium | reverse complement strand
TAGGCAACAATCCTGTCAAAATCCAGCTTTCTTTTCGTCAGGTCGTTCATAATTTCATTCTGCCGTTTTTTGTTGTATCTCTCACCCGTCTTCTGCTGGAAAAAGCACCGGATAGCTGTATATTGCTTTCTTCAGTTTGAAGCTGCAATCAACCTAAAAAAAGAAACATGGAAAGAGAGAAACTTGTTGTTATCAGTACCGTAGGCCATGAAAACCCCGAAAAAGCCACTCTTCCTTTTGTTCTCGCCACAGCATGTCAGTCCCTGGATGCGGATGTGGTGATGTTCCTCCAGTCTTCCGGAGTCGCGCTGGCCCAAAAAGGCGAAGCGGAAAAAGTGAAAGCCGATGGCCTTGCTCCCCTCAAGGATCTGCTCGACACGTTTATGGAAATGGGAGGCACCATGTATTTATGTTCCCCGTGCATCAAGGAAAGAGGCATCTCTATGGACGATGTCATCGACGGCGCCGAAGTCGCTGCCGCAGGAACTCTTGCCAGTGAGGTTATGGGTGCCAAGTCAGTGATCACGTATTAAAAGCAGCCCGATAAACCACAGAAAGTCTCAGCCTGTCGGAAAGTGACAGCAAAGACACAGGGGCGAATTCCGGCAAGCCGGAACGCCCCTATATGCTTCATCGGAACAATTGATGACACTAACAAACAATTACTTCCCCCGCAGCTTCATTGTCGGCATTCTGAACAGGGCATACTGCAGCCACTTGTGAGCAAACTGCATCAGCTCGACCTCATCCTTTTTCAGCAGTTCCTGTTCATCATCATCAACATCAAAAATCTCCAGAAACCTGCTTTCAAAGACAAAGTTTTTGAACGAGTCGAGTTCATAACTGCCCATAAAGAACATTTTCAAACTTTTTTCATCGGGCTCGAGGTCGGGACTGTACATTTTTTTATTCAAGATAATATCCATCCAGACCTTGTTTTTATCGTCATAAACATCGATCTCCTGTGTCTTCCGCCATTCGGCAACCGTCCACTCCCTTTCCTCTTCAAAACCTTTACAGTGCTCCTCCTTTATCAGAAAATAAAAATCACTACCTGCGGCAGCCTCGTTCTTGTAAATACCGAAACCGATAGGATAATACCTGCAGGCAAGCGGCCTGTCTTCATAAAGAGAACACCCCTCTGCCGTCACAAACCGGCAGGAGCCTTTCTCTCCGAGTTTCAGTTTTAAAAACGGCAGTTTCGACTCATGATGAATCACCGGCTCGGTGTATTCCGAAATAAATTCGGCCGACGATAACCCCAGCCTGTTTTTCATCCTCAACACATCGTAAGGTGTCAAAAAAATATCAAGATCACCACAGCATGTATTGTAACACGAAAGCCCCTTGTGGCAATCAAAGCTGAAAGTGCTGTCGTTCGTCAGCTTTGTCTCCTCGTCAAGATTCAGGCCAAGTTTGTTGAGTATATTGTCCATGTTTACCTCTTTTATCTTTATCGCACCTGCCCAAGGAACCATGAAAAACACCGGGACGTTACACAAAAAGTATTGCATAAGCCACCTCTATGGCTTATCATGAGTCCTGCTCTGCGAGAAACATCTGTGGCAGTACCGGCTTCACGGGATCCGTGCAGTTCGACAAACATACCAAAAATTGAGTTAATGGGAAATACCATGAAAATCAAGGCGGCGCCCGATTGCCCCCATTGTGGAACGAAGATGAAAAAATGCGAGCCTCCTCCGTACAACTACGGAGACGGCCTGGGATGGTGCACCCCGTATTTTTACGTATGCTTCAACGACGAGTGCAGCCTTTATGCTAACGGCTGGAACAATCTCAAGGAAAACTTCAACAAGGTAGCCTCCTACCGGTGCATGTGCTACCCCGACAACGGGGTGTTCGAAGCGATGTGCGTCTTTTCACCCGACGGATTGAAAGGACAGATCATCGAGGAAGAAGAGCCCTCTTGACCATACCGAACCCCTGCGCGTTCAATCCCCCGAACCCGCAGGAATACCCCATCTGTTACCGTTTCACCGTTACCGCTTGATCTCCACCCACTCATGCCTGACGTGATTCGGCATGACAAGGGAGAGATTCTATGCATCAAGTGCGGAATGACAGGGAAAGCATAGATGGAATTAGAGCAGCAAGCTGTGGGGTATGAAAGAAGGGGAACTCTAAAAACCCTATATTGAGTTGTAATCCAAGCAAATAAACATGTATTGGTTCCGAGAAGAAATTGCTGAAAAGGTACGCTTATGACAAACAGGTTGCTACTGGCAC
>JAKSCY010000075.1 GCA_022360355.1 Chlorobiales bacterium | reverse complement strand
CGGCCCTGGTCCTGCCGCCACGATTCTTCACGATGCCGTGAACGACGGAAAGGCCGATGCCTTCTCCCTCACCGACCCTCTTCGCGGTGAAGACTGTATCTTACCGCACCTTGAAAACTATATCACAATGAAGTATAGTTTGCCATGAAGAGGCTTTCGACCAAATGGTCTAAAAAATGGTCAAAAAAGACCAAATTGAGCCGTCAAGAATTACTGGGGGCGATTGATGCTTTAGAAGCGGGGCAGTCAACGGCTGACTTGGGGCACCATCTGTTCAAGGTTCGTGTTAAGCGCGAGCATAGTGGGAAAAGTTCAGGCTACAGAACAATTATCCTCTTCAGGACTGACGACAGGGCTATTTTCCTGTTTGGGTTCGGGAAGAACGAAAAAGATAATCTTGATAAAAATGAGTTGCGGTGTTTCAAGAAATTGGGAGACGATCTCTTATCGTTGAATACCATTGAGCTTGGAAGGGCGATATCACAAAAGGTGTTATTTGACCTGGAGGATATGGAATGAGGAAGTCGATAAAAGAAGCAGTTGGATCAACTGTTCAGGATATGCTTGACTCCGGGCTTAAAAGCTCTTTTACCGAGAAGGAGCTCAATTCACTCGGGGTTGGAATACCCGAGATTGAAATAACCGCTTCGGAGATTAAGGAAATCAGGAAAAAGACCTCAGCCTGAAATACCAGGGTATCCAGAAATATCAGATGGAAAAATTCGGCCCGGGAGGTGCCCTCGACAAGAAAAAGGCTGAACTCTTCGCACCTATTCGTCAGAAAATCCTCAACGCAGTGAAAGCTGTGGCTGCAAAAGAGGGTTTTTCGGTAATTATTGACAAGCAGGCAATGGTCTACGGAAACCCGTCCGCAGACATCACGTTCAAGGTCATCAGTCAGCTTAAATAACCCTTCACGCTCTTGTCGCGTTTTATTGCCCGCATCCTTGGATGCTGCCTCATGATCTTCTGTGCCGGCTGTGACGAGTCACAAACAGACAAACGTGCAGCCGATACCAGATTTCTTGGTGAAGAGCAACCGCTTCAGGAAAGCTGGAACGTCAGCATGAAGATAT
>JAKSCY010000034.1 GCA_022360355.1 Chlorobiales bacterium | reverse complement strand
GCCGGGGTTTGTTGATTGAATTGAGATACCTGTAACACAACCTGAAAACCACAGCACCAATGTCAACGTCCGGGAGAAAGCCCAACCTTCTCATAAAGGAAACAAGTCCCTACCTGTTGCAGCATGCCTACAATCCTGTCGGATGGTATCCGTGGGGCACGGCTGCGTTTGAAAAAGCACGTAGCGAACAGAAACCGGTTTTCCTTTCAGTCGGCTATTCTACCTGTCACTGGTGCCATGTCATGGAACGGGAATCTTTTGAAAACGAAACCGTTGCCGCTTTGCTGAATAAAGCTTTTATCCCGATCAAGGTAGATCGGGAAGAGCGCCCGGATATCGACAGACTTTATATGACCTATGTTCAGGCAACGACAGGAGGCGGAGGCTGGCCTATGTCCGTATGGCTCACGCCTGAACTGAAACCGTTTTTCGGCGGCACCTACTTTCCGCCGGAAGACCGTTACGGCAGACCCGGCTTCCGTTCACTGCTCCTGTCAATCGAGCTGGCATGGAAACAGGATCGAGACAAGGTCATGCATGCCGCAAAGGGTATGATAAAGCAACTGGAAGCCCTGTCACTGCACAAACCCGAAGAAACCCCTCTGCAAGAACAGGTCTTCCATGATGCTGCAAGGGTGTTTACCGGACAGTTCGACGGCACATACGGAGGTTTCGGCAACGCGCCGAAATTCCCGCAGCCATCGATCCTTGAATTTCTTCTTGCTTACTCTTATTACACCGGAAATCACGAGTCTCGTGAAATGGTTTTTTTCACATTGAGAAAAATGGCCTCAGGAGGCATTCATGACCTTCTCGGTATCGAAGATCAGGGTGGCGGAGGATTTGCCCGCTACTCGACCGATGAACGGTGGCATGTGCCGCATTTCGAAAAAATGCTTTACGACAACGCCCAGCTTGCCGTTGTCGCCACAGAAGCGTTTCAGATCACCGGAGAAAGCAGCTATGCCGATCTTGCCAAAGATATCCTGAATTATGTTCTCTGTGACATGACCGATACTTCTGGGGGATTCTTTTCCGCCGAAGATGCAGACAGCTTCCCTGACAGGACAAGCAAGAGAAAAAAAGAAGGCGGTTTTTATGTCTGGACACAAAAAGAAATCGGGATGATCCTCGAACCGCTTGAACGTGATATTTTCTGTTACATACATGGTGTTGAACCTGGAGGCAATGTGACGGATGATCCCCATGGAGAGTTTACCGGCCAAAACATCCTGTACATCAGACACGAGATCGAAGCTGCCGCCCTAAAATTTTCCCTGCCGGTCGAAACCGTCCGGAAAGTTGCCGCCGGTGCACGCAAAAAACTTTTCAAGGCCAGAACCGCCAGGCCAAGACCTGATCTGGATGACAAAATTCTCACATCATGGAACGGGCTGATGATTTCGGCTTTTTCCAGAGCCTCTACCGCACTGCAAACCCAACACTATCTCAAAGCAGCCGTCAAAGCTGCGGATTTTATCCTTGCGACGCTTTACAGGAAAACGGATGGACGACTGCTCCGGCGCTACAGAAACGGCGAAGCAGGCATAGAAGGCAAAGCCGACGATTACGCATTTTTCATACAAGGACTGCTTGATCTTTACGAGGCATCTTTTGAAAGCCGCTACCTGAACCTTGCCATGACACTCATGGACAAGCAGATTGAACTTTTTTTCGATAATGAGTCGGGAGGGTTTTTCAATGCAGCATCGGATGATCGTTCCATCCCTTTACGCATGAAAGAGGATTATGATGGGGCAGAACCGTCTGCCAACTCGATAAACGCCATATCTCTCTACAGACTTGCAGATATGACGGATCGTGACGACTTCAGACAGAAAGCCGATAAAACCATAGGATATTTCAGCACTGTACTCAGGGAAAACGCCCCTCAACTGCCCTGTATGCTCAAGGCGGCAATGCTGCCCCACTACGGAACGCGCCAGGTTATCCTTGCAGGGGGGCTTGAAAATGAAAAGATGAAAGAGTTCCGAAAAACCCTGGGACGCATGTATCTGCCGGATACCGCTATTATACATGCTTCAGGAGAACGTAATGAGACAGCACCGACTTTTTTTCAGAAAAGCCTTGCCCGCAAAAGCGTAACTCCTTCTGCATACGTGTGTGCAAACCATACCTGCCAACTGCCGGCAACAGATGGGGAAAGCCTTGGAAAACTGCTTCATGAAACCCTGCCGCGATGACAACAACGAAAAACCGATGCTTAATCCTGCTGCAGAATGTCGTCCTGAACAAAATCGTCGCCCCTGTTTTCATCAGGAGGAGCCTGTTCAGACAGTTTGTTTTGCTCAACAATCTTGCCTATAACCGCATTTGCCGCATACGCACCGAGTCCGCCGACAACGATTCCAGACACACCGTGAAATAAAAAGGGAAAGCCGAGAGGTGAAAACATAACAGCACCACCCGCCAATCCGGCAGCACCGACTGCTTTGTTGATCATATCATCATCCATTGTATACTTTTCCTTGAAATAGAGTTATACGCAACGCCCGGGAAGAAAAGCACCTCATTCACTGACAAGACACTCCGGTCCCATCAATCGTCTTCATCCGTAAAATCGGAATAGTCTTCAGGCTCTTGTTCTTTCGGCGCCAAAACATTGCCCAGGTTATCAGTTATTGCACCTATCGCAGACCCTGCCGCGATGACCCCGAGGCTCGCAACTGCAATCCCGGCAAGACCATGTACGATCGGCATACCAAGAGGTGAAAACAAAAGCGCTCCTCCTGCCACTCCCCCTGCCATACCGGCTGCTGTTTTGAGCATTGTTTCCTGCTGATCTGAATCGGCCATGATAAGAATAGTTTCAGGTTATGAATACCTCATAATACCCTAATTATGAATATAGCACCTTATATGATCGATCACAACCCTTACTGCCATCCTCCACCCAGCACCCTGTATAACTCTGTTCTCGCATCAAGACGTTGCCGGCGAATAGTCGCAAGCGAAAGTTCGGCATCAAGCGCATTTGCCTGTACTGTAATCACTTCCAGGTAATCAGCCAGGCCGCTTTTGAAAAGAAGATCTGCGTTATCAACAGACTGCCGGAGAATACGCTCCTGCTTTTCGACCTCTTTTTCCCTGATGTCCAGTTTCTTTACCGTCGCGAGTGCGTCCGAGACTTCTTTAACAGCATTGAGCACTGTCTGTCTGAACAGAATTTCCTCGCGGTCACGAACAACTTTGGCCTGCTTATATGCGGTCCTGAGCTTGCCCTGCTGAAAAACCGGCTGCAGAACCGCACCCTGGACAAAGCTGAATAACGAACCCGGAAAATTGAACCAGTCGCTGGCCTTCAAGGCATTGGCACCTGCTTCGGCGCTGATCGTAAACGAGGGATAAAGCTTCGCCGAAGCAATGCCGGTTTCTGCATGAGCTTTCATGAGGGCCATCTCTGCCGCCTTGACATCGGGGCGGTTACTGAGCAGCTGAGCCGGAATCCCCGAAGACAAACTTTCAGCTACCGGAAGGTCGGCAAGCTTTACGGTGCGGGCTATCTTGCCGGGGACCTTGCCGCAGAGAACACTCAGAGCGTTTTCCTGAACGGCAACACCCCGCTCGATTTCGGCGACGCTGGAACGTATACCCAGCCTTACCGCTTCCTGTTGTTCGACAGCCAGCAATGTCACAAGACCTGCATCGTACTGCAACCGCATCATTGCAAGAGTCGTATCAGCAAGCCCAAGGTTTTTTCTCGTGATCTCAAGCTGCGCATCCAGCATTAACAGGTTATAATACCCCTGCGCAACATCTGCAACCAGCCTCGTATGAACAGCTTTTTTAGCTTCGACCGATCGAAGGTACTCTGCCAGCACCCCTTTTTTTGTGTTGCGGATCTTCCCCCAGATATCGGCCTCCCAGGAAAGCGAAAGCGATGCCGTGAATTCTTCTGTACTCTCCTGCCCGGACAACAGTGGACTTCTCCCGTAATCCGAGGTGGTTGCCGTGCTGCCGCTGACTTGCAGATCAAGCCCGGGAAGATTACCCAGCTTTGCCTGCTTCAGAGCCAGGGAGGCATATTCGATATTCTTGACAGCAACCTGAAGATCGTGATTGTTCTCTATGGCAACATCAATAAGCTCAACAAGCGTCGAGTCGACAAAAAAAGTCCGATACGGTATGGTGCCTGAAAAAGGAACGTCAACCACTCCCGAATCAGGTTTATCGACACCCCTGTAGGCGCCGGGAAGATCCGTATCGGGTTGTGAATACTCTCCAACCGTACTGCATGAGGACAGTATCAGTAAAAACATGAGGATCAGGCCCAACCGATGTTCTGTCGTTCTGTTCATCATATCCATCGTTTCTCCTTTACATCATTGCGTACTTTCACTCCCGGGCTCATGGGGCGGACCGCTGATCTTTTCCTGAAGCGACTGAAAAAGCACATAGAGCACTGGAATAATCAGCACGCCAAGCAATGTCCCGCTGAGCATTCCCCCAACCGCCGCGGCGCCGATAGAGTGGTTGCCGAGGGCGGATGGCCCGGACACCCAGAGAAGCGGCAGAAGACCGAGAGCAAAAGTAAGCGAGGTCATGAGAATAGGCCGAAGCCTCACCTTCGAACCCTCGAGCGCCGACTCAACAAGCGAATACCCGGCTTTCCTGCGTTGAATGGCAAATTCCACGATCAGTATGGCGTTTTTTGCAAGCAGTCCTATGAGCATAATCATCGCAACCTGCACATAGATGTTGTTTTCGATGCCAAAGAGTTGTATCCCCGCAAAAACGCCCAGAATACCGGTCGGGATCGTTAAAATAACCGCAAGCGGCAGGATGTAACTTTCGTACTGCGCGGAAAGCAGGAGATAGACAAACACAAGGGAAAGCAGAAAGATATAAACCGCCTGACTGCCTGACTCGATCTCTTCACGGCTCATCCCTTTCCAGTCGTAGGAAAAACCGGCAGGAAGAGCCGCCGCCGCAACCTCCTCAGCCGCTTCGATAGCCTGACCGGTGGTATATCCCGGAGAAACAACGGCATTGACGGTCAATGCATTAAAGAGATTGAAATGATTTACAGTCTCGGGACCGTAAACTTTTTTCAGGCTTACCAGCGAATTCATGGGGACCATCTCCCCCAT
>JAKSCY010000734.1 GCA_022360355.1 Chlorobiales bacterium | reverse complement strand
TGGTGAATGATCCGGATATCATCCTGGCGGATGAACCCACAGGCAACCTGGACAATGACACCGGACGTGCCGTACTTGAGATGATTGCCGGTCTGGTCAGAATAGAGCGCAAAACCATGATCATGGTAACCCACAGCTCCGAGGCAATGGGATTTGCAGATCATGTCTTTGCCATAAAGGACCGGATGCTGGTTCCCCAAGCATCCTCACCACCGGGATTATAATGGCCGGAATTCTGATTAAGACATACCTGCGTTTAAGCCTTCGCAATCCATTAAGAACCGCGTTGATGGTTATCGGGATCGCCCTGGGTGTGGCAGGCGTGATCGCCATTGACATATCCAAATCAAGTATCGGCAAATCCTTTGAACTTTCTGCGTCTTCTCTGACCAGCCGCAGCAGCCATCAGATCATGGGAAGCAGTTTTACGGTTCCCCAGAATCTGTTCACCATACTGCGGAAACAACTGGGGATCAAAAACAGTGCACCGGTGATCGCACGGCATGTAAAGTCGGATCAAATGGGAGACAGCATATTTACGCTTCTGGGAATCGATCCGTTTTCCGAGCAGTATTTCAGGACTTTTGAAACCATTAACTCACCCGGGGCCGGATCACTGGACCTGACTTCAGGCGCACCTGCGGTTCTTGTTTCCCGGTCAAATGCCCGGCAGTATCGCCTGGAATTAAACACGCGGCTTTTTCTCCGAATCAAAGATAAACAGATCGAAACCCGTGTTGCAGGATTCCTCGATCCGGACAATCAAAGGGGTAAAAGTGCGGCAGACGGTATCATTCTCACCGATATCGCCACTGCACAGGAGATGCTGGAGATGGGGGACCGCATCTCCCGGATTGATCTGCGCCTGAGAGAGGATCAGGTGGACAGGGTCAAACAGATCCTTCCCAGCGGGGTGTTTCTTGTTGAAACAGATAAACACAACCAGGTGATCCGGGATATGGCCGCCTCTTTTGAAACCAGCCTGACCGCCTTTTCAATGCTGTC
>JAKSCY010000654.1 GCA_022360355.1 Chlorobiales bacterium | reverse complement strand
GAAGCTCCGAGGTATTCGACCCGGATCTCGTTTTGCCGGACGGCATCGCCAACGTATCCGAAAGTGGATGCAAGGTATCGATGCAGCACAAACGAGACGAGATAAACGATCAGGCAGGTGATTGAAAAGATGGTGATCTGAGATGCCTGGCCCTGGGGGGAAAATCCAAAATAAGTGGCTGCCGGTACGTTGAAACCGTCGGTGCTGCCCAGCACCTCGGCCTTGACCAGCAAACCATAGAGAATCATCGACAGGGCCAGGCTGAAATTAGCATAGAAGATCTCACGGTATCGGACCAGGAGAAAGCCGAAGACGACCGCCAGCAATACGCTGACAGCGGTGCCTAATAACAGCAGCAGGAAAGCGTCGGTAATCCCCCAGAAATAGCCGGCCATTCCCGCTGAATAGGCGCCCAAGCAGTAAAAAAGGCCCTGGCCGAAGGAGACGAGGCCGACGCGCATCTGCAGCATGACGCCCAACACCACCAGGAAGGTGGAAAGGGACATCTGGATCAGAAATCTCAACCAGTCGGTTGCAAAGAAGCCGAAAATCAGAACAATGATCAAGCCGACCGTAAGTATGCGCAACGAATGATCCTTGGGGATTTTCATATTCTCCGCACCTCCGGACCTGCGAAAATACCATGGGGTTTGAAGGCCAGAACCAGCGCCATCACACCGTATATTACAAAGAGCTCAACTTCGGGCATGATGTGAACGGCAGCCGCTCGCACGATTCCCACAATGGCCGAGCCGATCATGGCGCCTTCGACGCTTCCCAGGCCGCCGATCACCACAACTGCGAACGCCAGGACAATGACTTCCACCCCGAGGCCGGGAACAACGGAAACTTTCGGAGCTGTGACAGCACCCCCGAGCGCACCGAATGCCGCGCCGATGATGAACGTCACTGTAAAGAACAGTTTGACGTTGATCCCAAAAGCCATGCTCATCTCCCGATCATGGATAACAGCGATGAGCAGTTTTCCGACCCTGGTTTTGTTGAGTCCCCACCAGACAAAAATTCCACTAAAGAGGGAAACGGCAATGAGCAAAAAGTCATAGATCGGATAGACCAGATCCAGAACGTCGACGGTACCCAATAGCCCATAAGGTTGATAGGCAAAATAAGGATCTACCCCCCAAATGAGTTTGGCCGCATCTTCCAATATCAGGAATATGGAATAAGTGACCAGCAGCATGACCACTTCATCGCGGCCGTACATGAACCGCAATACGCCACGTTCGATGAGCGCACCGGCGATCAGCCCGACGGCTATGGCGGCCAGGGGCAGCATGGCATACCCCCACATCGGGGGCCAACTGCCGGTTGCGTAGTAGAACCCGATAAGGGATACAGAAGTATAAGCGCCCAGCGCATAGAGACTGCCATGGGCAATATTCAATATCTTCATAACGCCGTAGATAAGGGTCATCCCCAGACCCATCAGAAACAGCCAGGAAGCATAAATGCTGCCATCGATCAATATCGCTATCAGTTTTGTCAACGTCTCTTCCGATCATGGTTGTGGTTGCGTGGTATGGCTCTTTGTCCTCTTTACTTCCTGATTGCAGAGTTGGCCATTGCGCTATCAGCGTTGGGAGAGGCCGATCTGTATCGGCGGCCCGGATTCAGATTCACCGGGCACGCCGTATTCACCAGATCGCTGCACGCACACCGAATGTTGCATCCTTTTTTCCGGAATTACTCACAT
>JAKSCY010000426.1 GCA_022360355.1 Chlorobiales bacterium | reverse complement strand
GTGAAAAGGGTCTTTTCCGTTGATGAATATTTCCGGAAGCTGTGGCGCTTGTCGGTGGTCGAGTTTCTCAACGTCGTGCGTCCGGTGTCGTTCAAGGTCGTGCTCATGGTGATCGCGGTCATGTTTTTCCTCTACATGGTTCTGTGGAACCCGGTCTACTATGTCGGCGCCCAGGTTCCCCTGACGTCCGGTATGACCACGACCCGTCTGCATACCGGCTTTCTGGTAATCATTTTGCTCATGATCTGGTCGGGAGAACTGTTTTTCAAGGACAGGACCACAGGAATATGGCAGATTAACGACGCGGCGCCGATGCCTTCCTGGGTGACGCTGCTGTCCCGTTTTGTCGCCATGTGCGGTGTGGCGTTCATCATCGCACTGACCATGATGCTTTCCGGATTGGTGGCACAGATCGGTCAGGGATTTTTTACCATCGACTGGCTGCTCTATATCGACGATCTTCTGGGCTTCAAGCTCGGATGGCTGACCTACGTGCTTTACATCGGGCTGGTGTTCTTCATTGCCGGGCTTACCGGCAATCGCTTTCTCACGCACGTCATATGCGTCGGGTACTTCATCTTCATCGCGATTTCGTTCGATATCGGCATCATCGAGCAGTTGCGGTTCGGCTACGCGCTGGTTCCGGGAATCGATGACTTTTCGGAAATGAACCGTTACGGGATCCTGGCGACATCTTCTTTCTGGTATTTTCTGCTTTGGCTTTCCCTTGTCGTGTCGTTTCTTCTGGCCGGTATCCGTTTCTGGAACCGGGGCTCGGAGAAAGGGGTGTTCAAAAGGGTGTTTTCGTTTCGTGGTGAGCTGGGATGGAGTGGGGTCGGTGCTTCTCTTGCAGGTCTCGTTGTGTTTTTTATGCTCCAGTCGTTTCTTATCGCCGAGGTCAACGGGACTCGTAACTATGTTTCCAGCGGCCGGGAAGATACCGAAGCTGCCGAGTACGAGAAGCGGTTCGGCGAGGTGCGGTCTTTCGCTTCTCCCCGCATAACCTCCGTGGATCTGCAGCTCGACCTTTATCCTCTCGAACAGGCAGCGGAATATCGGGCTGCATTGACGCTCGACAATCCTTCGGACAAACCGGTAGAAAAGATCTACCTCAACGCGGATTATTTTACGGAAATCAAATCGCTGCGCATGGACGGCCGGGAACTCGAAAGGCTTGAAGCCGAAAAGGTGCTCGGCATGGAAGTTTACGTGCTTCCCGAAGCGATGAGGTCGGGTGAAGAGCGCTCGCTCGTCATCGACGCCAGAAGGGCCTACCGGGGACTGTCGCAGGGAGAGCCGCATGCAGATCTGGCATACAACGGCCTGTTCATGGAGCGCCCCGTGCCGGTGATCGGTTACGATTCGGACAAGGAACTGCTCGAAAACAACGAGCGCCGGGCAAACGGTCTCAAGATGCTCGATTCGCGCATGGACCCGGTCGATGATCCCGTTGCGCTCGCTGAGCATTACTTCGCACAAGACGCTACGCTGGTTGAGGGAACGATAACCGTCAGTACGTCCGGTTCACAGACGGCGTTCGCTCCAGGCCTGCTGGTGAAGAGCTGGCAGGAAGACGGCCGCAACTACTTTCGCTACGAGCTGGAAAAGCGATCTCCTCTTCACTGGTATGTCGGTTCGGCCAGCTATGCAGTTCGGACGTTCGATATTTCGGGAAGGGAGGTCTCCTTACTCTACAAAAAGGAACACGATTACAACCTCGATCTGTACCGCAAGGCTCTCGAAGAAGGGATGCAGTATCTGGAGAATCATCTTGGTTCTTATCCCTACACAGAGCTTCGGGTTGCAGAGATTCCCTTCTATCAGGAACCCTCCTATGCGTTCGCCAATACGGTAGCCATTTCGGAGAAAGAGGGGTGGTATGGTGACAGAAACAACGGTGATGTCGTCAGTTTTATACGGTTTTCCGTTGTAAGGGAGCTGTTTCGTCACTGGGTGCTGGAAAACGGTTTCCTGGCAAACGTGCAGGGCGTGGACATGTTGTGGACGGCACTGCCCGAGGCCATGGCATTGCAGTTCCTGGAAAAGACAGACGGAGAGGAACCTGTTGCCGTCATTCTCGAGAAAAAGAGACGCAAATACGGCAAGGACAAGGGCACCGAGCCGAATCAGGAGCCGCCGTTGCTTTATGCCGACGGTATCGAGTATCTGGAAGAGAACAAGGGGACTCTTGCGCTTTATCATCTTTCAAGGAGTATCGGGCATGAGGAACTGCTCCGGCATGTCAGGGAGTGGTTCGGGACACAGGAAGGCAAGCCACTTGTGTTCAAGGACTTTTACGATTACCTGAAGAGCGAGATGGTTCTCGATGAGAAAACAAGGGCGATGTTTGAAACTGTTGAAGAAAAAGATGGAGTGTAACTATGGAAGCGAATGGACGGACGGGAAAAGAGGAAGTGAGTCTGCAGGGGGTTCCGGAAACCCTTCTCTGGCCTCTGTGGAACAGGGCAGCCGAGCAGAAGCGGGAGGATCGCCTGATCGATGATCCCTTTTCCGCCGATCTGGTCGATCGAATAGATTATGATTTCGAAGCGAATTTCGGCAAACCCAATGCCAGTCATGCAGTCCGGGCTCGTGTCATCGACGACGCGCTGAAACTCTGGCTCGAAAAGAATCCCGAGGGAACGGTGATTTCCCTGGGCGAAGGACTGGATTCCCAGTTCTGGCGTGTCGACAACGGCTCGATGCGCTGGATTTCCGTGGACGTTGCCGAGAGCATCGAGATGCGCAAGCGGTTCCTGCCTGCAGAAGAGCGGATGGAGAGCGTCGTCAGCTCAGCTCTCGACGACCTGTGGTTGAAGAATATCCCTCAGGGTTCGAAGGCGTTCATCGTCATGGCGGGCCTCCTGATGTATTTCAGGGAAGAAGAGGTGAAGGAGCTGTTGTATCGTATAGCCGATCACTTTCGTGAGAGTCTGGCGATGTTCGATGTCATTCCTGTCTGGTTTTCCCGCAAAAGCCTCAAGGGCATGAAGGTGACGAAGACCTATACTGCGCCGCTCATGCCCTGGGGCTTGAACTACGGGGACTACTCGTGGTTCGACGAGATTCATCCGCGCTGCAGGATCAAGCGGAAAATGACCTATGCTGATCCATTCCCCGAGCGGATGCGTCCATATTCCTATCTCCTGGCTTTTCCCTGGCTGACGAACAGGCTTGCTCCCGGAATAGTGCAATTGGAGATTACCTAAAGGAATATGATTGCGTGTTACTAACTAAACCAAGGGGTTTCGGCAGGTTTTCGGAACCAATCCCAAAAATCACCTTTGCTGACTGATGTATTGAACAAAACTGTCGGCAGGTTTTCCCGTTGTGTGAGCAGCAAGCTATGAGCACCTTATGAAATCAATAGTTATATGATTTAAATAAAAACATAATGAATCAAACTATATCACAAAAAGAATCATTCTGGTCAAGGTTTGCAACTGATTTTGAGAAACGTAATAATTATGTCGCGGGGCACAGGGAAAT
>JAKSCY010000653.1 GCA_022360355.1 Chlorobiales bacterium | reverse complement strand
TAGATTGGGTGCCAGGGGATATTCTTGACCCGAATTCCCTTGAGGGTGTTTTTGATGATTATGATGGCGTCATTCACGCGGCCGGAATATTGGGACAGGCCGGAATTCCGGAGGGGACCGAGACGCCGGCCCCGGTCAGGGCGACCACGTGGTCGGCCTCCATGATGAGGCTTTGGGCCAGGCTCAGCTCGCTGGGAGAGGGGAGGTCGGTCACGGTTGTTCCGGGGTGGTTAACGATTCGTCTAATGCTTTGATTCCTATCAGTTAGCCCCCTTCCTGTCAAGCGCGACCGGCGGGCCCGGGAGCCCTGAAATTGGTTGCTGTTTGAAGCCCAGATGTTAACATTGAGGACCTGAAATTCCCGGCCTGGTTTGGAGTGCCGGGCCGGACCTGAAGTCCTGCCATCAGTCCGGGGGGAGGGGAGATGTTTGAAGAGTATCCCAAACAGGTAATCCTGAAAGACGGCCAGGAGGTGATCTTCAGGCTGCTTAGGACCACCGATTTCCAAGCCCTCATGGACTTTTTCGGCCGCATTCCGGAGGAGGAGCGCTGGTACGCCAAGCACGACCTGGCCGATGAGAGGCTGGTCAGGGAATGGGTCGACCACATCGATCTGGAGCGGGCCGTGCCGGTGGTGGCCGAGGTGGAGGAGCGGCTGGTGGCCCAGGCCGTGCTCCATCGCCACGACTATGGCTGCACCAGCCACATCGGCCGGATCAGGATCATGGTCGATCCTGAGTATCGGGGCAAGAGGTTGGGCACCTGGATCATGTTCGACATCATCAACCTGGGGGTCAGCCTGGGGCTGGAGAAGCTGGAGGCCAGGTTTGCCGCTGGTCCGGAGGAGGCGGCCATCAGGGGCTGCCGCAAGCTGGACTTCTACGAGGCGGCCGTACTCCCCCGCTACGTCAAGTCCCTGGACGGGGACTACCACGACCAGATCATCATGATCAAAAGGCTCCATGCCGGCTGGGACGATTTCTGAGAAGGGTCCGGGGATGGAGCCGCCCGTGGACCGCCCCCGAGGGGAGTTCGAAACCCCGCTGGGGCCGGTGAGAGTCTTTGATCGGTGTGGGCCGGCCTTTGCCGCCGGTCGGGAGATGGAGGACGGCCTGGGCACCTTCCCTTCCTACCGCTCCCTCTTCACCACCCCCCAGGGCTTGGCCGCCCTGGCCGACTCCAACCGGGCCGATCTTATCCTGGGCCTGGACGGCGAGGAGCGGATCGTGGGCTACTGCCTCATGCGCGAGCCCGAGGAGAAGGACTTCTGGGGGCGTCTGGGCTCGGGGACCTTGTACGAGATCGTGGCCCTGGAGGTCTCCCGCAACTACCGTTCCACCAAGCTGGGCCGCCGCCTCCTCCACCTGGGGCTGACCAATCCCCTGGTCGACAAGAGAATCACCTACATGGTCGGCTACTCCTGGACCTGGGACCTGGAAGGGACCGGACAGACCGCGGCCGAGTACCGGATGATGCTCCGCCACCTTCTGGAGCCCTATGGGTTCAAACCCTATCCCACCAACGAGCCCAACGTTTCCTTAAGACCTGAGAACATCTTCATGGCCAGGATCGGGCCGGAGGTGGATCCCGAGCTGGTCAAGAGGTTCAAAAATCTTCTTTTCGGGATTCTCTAAACCGGGTATTCATTACAATCGCCTGCGGATTGATCTGCGTCTGACCTGACCAAGGAGACTGAAGATGAAAAAAGTAAGCGCCAAGGAGGCCAAGAAATCCTGGGAGAGGCTGGCCTATGAGCCGACCCTGATCTGGGACAAGCTGACCGTGGCCCAGGAAAAGGCGGTCAACAAGATGGCCGAGGAGTACAAGGCTTTTCTGTCCGCCTGCCGGACCGAGCGCAAGGCCGCGGCCTGGATCAGGGAGAAGGCCCAGGCGGCCGGGTTCGGGGAGCCCAAGAAAGGGGCCAAGAAGATGGTCTTCCTCCACAGGGGCAAGGCCGCGGCCGTGGCCTGGCTGGGCCAGAAGCCGCTTTCAGAGGGGCTTCGGGTCATCGGCTCCCACGTTGACTGCCCCAGGCTGGACCTGAAGGCCATGCCGCTCTATGAAGAATCCGAGGTTGTGTTCTTAAAGTCTCAATACTACGGCGGAGTCAAGAAGTACCAGTGGCTGGCCAGACCCCTTGGCCTGTCCGGGGTGGCGGTCAAGCCCGACGGCCGGGTGGTGGAGGTGGAGATCGGCTTTGAGCCCGGCGACCCGGTCTTTACCGTGGCCGACCTGTTGCCCCATCTGGCCGGCAAGTCCCAGATGTCCAAGAAGGTCACCGAGGCCTTCCAGGGCGAGAAGCTGAACCTGATCGTGGGCTCCCGGCCGATCAACAACCCCGAGGTCAAGGAGAGGTTCAAGCTCCACCTTCTGGAGATTTTGAACCAGCGCTTCGACCTGGTGGAGGAGGACCTGATCTCGGCCGAGCTGGAGGCGGTCCCGGCCGACGAGCCCCGGG
>JAKSCY010000052.1 GCA_022360355.1 Chlorobiales bacterium | reverse complement strand
TCCATTTTCTCTTTGTAACCATCGATGAGTTCCTGCAGTTTAACCTTTACTTCTGCAGCAGAGGGCTTGTCATTAACCAGTTCCAAAGCGTCGGCAACTGCCTGATCATATGCGGCGAGAATCTCTTTTGCTACAGCTTCACCTGAGGCCTTCAGCTCATCTCGCGTTGTATCCGGTTCCGCGGTATCTCTTTGTTCTGAAGCGCTTTCTGTTGGTTCAGTCGTTTCGCCTCCACAGGCACAAAGCAATAATGAAAGAATAGCTAACAGTGCACAGATATAGATATGTCTCATTCTTGTATCTCCCATTCGTAGTTATTATTTGGTTTCATCCTATCACAGGTTCGGCTTGAATCGCCGCAAAGAAATGTGAACTCCTTGTAGTTTCCTGTATAGTGAACACCGCATGACGTTTGAAAGGGTCTGTTGTGGATTTATATCTGAATTTCTTAAAGAACTATCCGTTGATTTCCAGTGCAGTTCAGGTTGCAATCCTGGGGATGTTCGGCGAATTGTTGGCAATAAAAATTCGTACGGGAAAATGGCATTTCTTTGGGCTCTGGCAGTTTGTCGCGAAGGTGCTGATCTGGGCTTTTCTTGGCATTACTTTCAAGTACGCTTTTGTGGGTTTTCACGGTTTTGTGGATGCACTGGTCGCAGGAACAAAAGTGCACTGGTTCCAGGGAGCGGCAGTGGAAGGATCGCTGCTCAGAGCATTTTCTGTATCTTTGTTCACCAATATGCTGTTCGGGCCGATGATGATGCTTTTCCACCGGTGGACGGACAACCTGATCGAAAAGAAAAGCATGGACTGGAGCAGTTTGCAGAAAGCCTGGCTGACATTGATATGGTTCTGGTTGCCGGCTCATACGGTGACGTTCAGTCTTCCGAGCCATTGGCAGGTCACGCTCGCGGCTATATGGGCAGTTGCTTTGGGAATCATTTTGGGGTTCTTTGCGAGAGCCAAGACGGTTCAGGGAAATTAGCCAATCGCCGGTATATTTACCGCTGTCAGTCGCAAACGACGGGATTTTTGAGAAACGGTTTCTATCCAGACGACGATGAATTTCTTAAGTATCGGATTCCAGATTGAAAACGGTCGGTGGTGATTGACGCCGCGCACTATGATTCTTTTTTTGTCGTCCAGCGAATATCCATTCTTATCAAGAAAACGAACGACCAGGCCATCCTGATCATCGTTT
>JAKSCY010000805.1 GCA_022360355.1 Chlorobiales bacterium | reverse complement strand
TGGGTTCCGGCGGATGCTCCTGCCGGGGGCTATCGATCTCGCCTGACGCCAACGCGGACGCCAGCTCCGGGCTCAAAGGCGCCGGAAAAGTTCTCCCTTGTTCCACCGGCGGCAGCGAGCGGGTCAGGGCGGACAGGGAAATCTCCTCCCGCGCTTTGCGGGAGTGGATCACGTGCCAAACGTTCACATCCACGTCGTCCACCACAAAACGGGTAGCCCCGTCCATCATCAACACGTTCACCCCGCCCGGGTGCATACTACGGGCAGTCGCCTGAATCGGACGGCACGAGCCCGAGCCGGGGGCACAGCCCATCCGCTCCGCCTCGAGCGCGGCTCGCCCCAAGGTGTTGTAGAGTTCAGTGCACCCCAGGATGTCGTCCGCCTTGTGCCACCGGTTGTTCGGCTGGACCGCGTCGCCGTACAGCCCATGCGCGAACGTGACGCTGGGCCCTATTTGACCCAACGCCCACACACCCCGCGAATCGACCTTGGCGATGCCGGCACGGATCTCCTCCAGCGCCACCGTCGTGGCAAGGCCATTGTCAAAATCTTTCAGGGTGAAGGACTTGTTGAACCCCGCCACGCCGTTGCCCCACCAGGCCTCCATGTGCCCGCTCCGCTCCCGAACGACACTGCTTGGATGCGGATCCGACGTCGTGCCCGGATGGTCGCGAGGATCGCCGGTTCCCCCGTTGATGGCGTAGTTGCCCCGCGCGTAAACGATTTTCTTTCCGTCTTTCAACGGGCAGACGTAAGGATTGTCCGACCGATGGTACGTGTCGACCGGGCATTTCATCAGCGGGAACTCGGTGATTCGAGCCCGCGCGTTTTGCGGGTCCGAAATCGGACGATTCATGTCGAACGACGCTGCCAGGTCGTCTTCGCCCAGGTGCGGCAGAAGCAGCATCACCCAATTGGCGTGGGACACAACGGTACTCTCTGGAAATTTGGGATCCGGTACGTCCATCACCCACCTGGAACTGTAGTTTGGCTGCACGGCCGCCGGCGGCAACACGGCATGCGCCCCGTGATAACCGTGCAGTGCCACGCCCAACTGTCTCAAGTTGTTCTCGCACTGGCTCCGCCGGGCCGCCTCCCGTATCACCGGCAGCGCCGAGACCGCCACCGCCACGGCCG
>JAKSCY010000729.1 GCA_022360355.1 Chlorobiales bacterium | reverse complement strand
TTTCATCAAAAGCAACCAGGGAAGGGATGACGATCGCTGTTTTTTTCTTTTCAAGAATTCGGTTGATGGCTGTTGTTGTCGAGTCGGGAGCGTAGCGCACAATGTGTCCGCACCATCCTGTGCTGTGTTCGCTGATGCCCGTCTCCCGGGCAATGTGCTCTGCAGTTTTTCTGAAAAGATCGCTCCATTCTTTTTCATAGGGTTCCGAACCATATCCTATGAGCACCAACCCCTCTTCTTCCGGGTTTTTTGACAGGGCTTTTGTTCTTCGAAGGACATTGTTCTCAAGAGTTTTTCCAAAATCCAGAAGCGGGGCAATATGCACGTTTGCTTTCGGTGTATAGCGTTCGATGTTTTCAAGTCTCAGCATTTCAACCGATTCCGGGTTTTCCTTGAGACCAATAATGGTTGGTATGTCATCGAAAGAGTGAGAACTGACCGTCAGGAGAATAGGGACGATAATGACGTCTGAATATCCCTCCTCGTCGAATTCTTTCAGACGGGTCGCTATTGAAGGTTCATGGTATTCCATGAATGCTGTTTTTGTACCGGCGATGTTCCCTTTTTCGAGAATTCTATCCTTGACGTTGCTTTCAAGTTCGAACAGCGTCTTTCGCCACGTTTCGGAGTGAGATCCGTGGCTGAGCAGTAAAACGCCGATTTTTTCATGTATAGAACTCTGCTGCACTGTCGGCTCATTCTGTGGGCCGCCGCATGCTCCCATCCAGAACATGCAGAAAAGTATGACGAGAGGTTTTTTAAGGAAAGTCTTGTGATTCATGGCTTTGTCGTTTTAACGTTGACCCTTTCATTAGCTGAAAATGCTGATACTAATATAGGTA
The DNA here is from genome assembly GCA_022360355.1 of Chlorobiales bacterium. Lineage (GTDB taxonomy): Bacteria > Bacteroidota > Chlorobiia > Chlorobiales > Chlorobiaceae > Prosthecochloris. Next base: position 2,741 of record JAKSCY010000729.1, on the reverse strand, counting down.
TATGTTATTAATTTTTATCTTGTCCAGATAAAAATATGCTTTTTCAACTGTCTTGTGCGAATGGGCATTTTTTTTCTTTGGTTATTCCGCTTTATTTTTATTTTGACTCTTTATAAATAAATAGCGGATGTGATTTTTTAAAAATTCAAGAAAAGCAGCAACATGATCTTGAAAAAACATGTAAAGCAGATATGTGCCGTCCTTGCACTGTGTGCAATCCCGTTTCAGGGAGGGATGGCCGATACTGTTACGGGCAAGGTTGTCAGCAACGGAGAGCCGGTTCCCTACGCCAATGTCAAGGTGAAAGGGACGGCTGTCGGTATGGCTGCCGACAGGAACGGAAACTACACGCTGACCGGCATTCCTTCAGGTTCCAGAGTCATCGAGGTTCGTGCCATGGGGTATGGCAGTGCGCAGAAAACGGTGAATGTGCTTGATGGTCAGACAGTGAAACTCGACTTCAATCTTTCAACAGCCGCCTTAAAGGCGGGTGAAATCGTTGTTACCGGATCCAGAGACGAAGTGCCGCGCAAAGAGTCGCCGGTTGTTGTTTCAACGGTAACAGCGGAAGAACTGACCGAGGTGCTGCAGGCTACAACAGTGAGCGAAGGCCTGAATTTCGCGACAGGGTTGCGTATGGAAAATGATTGTCAGAACTGTGGTTTCAACCAGCTCCGTATGAATGGTCTGGAAGGTCCGTATTCACAGATTCTTATTGATGGACGTTCGGTGTTCAGTGCGGTTGCCGGTGTCTATGGACTGGAGTTACTTCCAACCAACATGATCAAACGCATCGAAGTGGTTCGCGGAGGCGGGTCGGCTCTTTACGGGAGCAACGCTATTGGTGGAACGGTCAACCTGATTTTGAAGGATCCCGTTGTCAATTCTTATGAATTTTCAGGATCTTCAGGCTGGACCGGTGTAGGTGGTGATGATTTCGACGACCCTGCAAATGATTATACCGCCAGTTTCAACGCCTCTGTGGTTTCGTCCGATAGTAAAATGGGAATGACGGCCTTCGGGTTTTACAGGAACCGCGATCACTTTGATGCCAACAGCGACGGTTTTTCCGAGCTCCCCGAGATAGATAACACCACGCTTGGATTGCGGGCGTTCAGGAGGATAGGTGATCGTGGAAAGCTGACGGCCGACTTTTTTGCTATCAGTGAAGATCGTCGCGGTGGGAATAAATTCGATGCAATCGAACATGAAGCTGACATTGCAGAATCCATCCAGCAGAAGATTATCAACGGAGCTCTTACCTATACCCAGTATTTGAGGGATTATGACAAGCTGTCGGTCTATGTTGCTGCGCAGCATATCGATCGTGATGCTTACTATGGTGCGGAACAGCAGTTGGATGCCTATGGTCATACGGACAATCTGAGTCTGCAACTGGGGGCTCAATACAAGGCGGTATTCGGTCCATCCCAGGTTATTGCAGGGGTTGAGAATAACCTGGAGTGGCTTGAAGATGAGAAGCTCGGATACTATGATATCGGTACGGACACCCATGTACCCGGAACACCGGTTGCTGATCAGGAGAGCAATATAGTCGGTGTCTTTGGCGAGTATCAGTATACCTGGGACAAGCTGAAGGCGACGTTCGGTCTTCGCTGGGATAATTACGAGATCACCAACGAGATAAGTCCGGATGCGGACATTTCGGACGATATCGTGCTTCCGAGGGCGACCTTGCTTTACACCTTTAGTGATGACTTGCAGGGACGTCTGAGTTATGCGGCAGGGTATCGTGCTCCGCAGATTTTCGATGAGGATCTCCACATCGAGTCGTCGGGTTCAAGGAGGGTTATTCATGTCAATGCTCCCGATCTTGTCGAAGAGACCAGCCGCAGCTATATGGCATCGATTGATTACGATACCATGGTCGGTAACGTAGACTTTGGCTTTCTTGTCGAGGGGTTCTATACGGAGCTGGATGATCCGTTTGCTATCGATATCGGTACGCCGGATGAAGACGGCAATGTTATCTACACCCGCTACAATGCTGATGGTGCGGTTGTCAAGGGTGTTAATCTCGAGGCCCATGTCTTGCCTTCAAGTGCGCTTGGGATGAGGGCTGGTTTTACCATCCAGTCAAGCAAGTATGATGAGCCGCAGGATGATTTCAATGAAAAAGAGTTCTACAGAACTCCCGATAACTACGGTTTCGTGACGGTTGACTGGAAGCCGGTCGACCGGGTCGGGATCGCCCTGACCGGCAACTATACCGGCGCGATGCTGGTGCCGTATTACGGGCCTGAAATTGCGGATCCCGATGCAGGAGAGCTACGCGAAAGCGATGCGTTCTTCGATGCCGGAGTCAAGATTCGCTATACCGTTCCGGTCGATGATGCCGGGCTGCAGTTCTACGGCGGTGTGAAGAACATTTTCAACTCCTATCAGGATGACTTCGACTCGGGGATTGACCGTGATCCGGGGTATGTCTATGGGCCCATGAGTCCCCGGACCTTCTATGTCGGTGTAAAATTCGGCAATCTTCTTTAATGAAGGGTGAAGGCAGCTTTGCAGGCGCCCGTTGTGACGGGCGCTGTTTTTAGGGAGTTTTTGTTAATGACCGATAATTAGTGTTTATGAAGCAGGGATTATTTACAGCGATCCTGATCGTTGTCACGTACGCCGTCTCATTCGGGTTTTATGTCTGGATGGGCACAGCCCCCAAAGAGTCAATGTTTCACACGGTCTACGAAGGGGGATATGTCGTGACAGTGCTTGTTGCG
>JAKSCY010000186.1 GCA_022360355.1 Chlorobiales bacterium | reverse complement strand
GGGGATACGATCTTCAGACACGAGGGAATTGATCTTAGACGAAGTGGAAGTTCCCGTGGAGAATCGCCTGGGCGAGGAAGGTCAAGGCTTCCATGTCATGATGAAGACTCTCGATTTCAGCCGGCCGTCGGTGGCCTCGCAGGCCCTCGGCATAGCCGCGGGTGCGTTCGAATACGCAACTCAGTATGCAAAGGAAAGAACCACTTTCGGAAAGCCCATTATCAAACATCAGGCGATCTCGTTCAAGCTGGCTGATATGGCGATGAAGATTTCGGCCGCGCGTATGCTCCTCTGGAGAACGTGCTCCCTGTTGGACAAAGTATCAAAGGATCTCTCGAAAGTACCGCCGGAGACCATTCGCCATTCCTCCATGTCCAAAGCATATTGCTCGGACACGGCCATGTGGACCGCTGTGGAAGCAGTCCAGGTTCTGGGGGGATTCGGGTACAGCACGGAGTATCCGGTAGAGCGTATGATGCGCGACGCCAAGATCACCCAGATTTACGAAGGGACCAACGAAATCCAACGCATGATCATAGCGTCGACACTCTAGACGATCGTCCACAATCGCTGGATGCCCGCCTCACGAGCATCAGAGGTACGGTGACCATGGATTCCTTCACATTTGAACCAATAGGAATCATTCGCACTCCTTTCACGGAACCGAAGGGAATGCCAATCCAGCCTTCAGGAGCCAAGGGTATTCCGGGGACGGTGAAAGTCGCTCCGGAATACTCCCGCGGCCTGAAAGACGTCGAGGGCTTTTCCCATCTTGTCCTGCTCTATGTGTTCCACCTTTCTCAGGGCTATTCTCTGGAAGTGAAACCCTTTCTTGATGATAAGCTGAGGGGAGTCTTTGCGACTCGCGCTCCGAAACGTCCCAACCCCATCGGTTTCTCTATTGTCAGACTCGTGAAGGTTGACGCGAATACTCTCCATATAGAAGACATCGATGTGGTAGACGGGACCCCTCTACTTGACATCAAACCGTTTGTTCCGGACTTCGACAACAGGGAATCCGAAAAGATCGGATGGCTTTCGACAAAAGCCGTTGACGCAGAGATGAAGAAGTCGGACAGCCGATTCACGTAATGGCGTTGCGATCGTTATCCGAGGCCGGCTCTACGATTCCGCAATATTGTCG
>JAKSCY010000124.1 GCA_022360355.1 Chlorobiales bacterium | reverse complement strand
GAGATGGCCGAGATGATCGCCCAAAGGGTGGCCTTCAGCCAGGCCCTGGTGGAGCAGGGCCGTCAGAACGACAAGATCGTGGTCCTGGACGCGGACCTGGCCACCTCGACTCTGGTGGACCGGTTCGCCGACGAGATCCCGGAGCGGTTCTTCCAGATGGGCATCGCCGAGCAGAACATGTACGGCGTGGCCGCCGGTATGTCCACCCTGGGCCTGATCCCCTTCTGCTCCACCTTTGCCTGCTTCACCGCCAAGCGGGCCCTGGACCAGATCCGGGTCATGATCGCCCAGCCGGAGCTGAACGTGAAGATGCTGGGGGCCTACTCCGGCATCCTGACCGGCAAGACCGGCAAGACCCACCAGGCCGTGGAGGACATCACCGTCTTCCGGGCCATGCCCAACGTGGTGACCATCGTCCCCGTGGACGGCCGGGAGGTGGCCCAGGCTGTGGCCGCGGCCGTCGACCATCAGGGGCCGGTCTACCTCCGTCTGACCCGGGATCCCTGCCCGGTCGTCACCCCGGACGACTATGAGTTCAGCATCGGCAAGGCGGTTAACCTTCGCCAGGGGGGCGACCTGTCCTTCATCTCCACCGGGGAGCAGACCGGCCGGGTCCTGGCCGCGGCCGAGTTCCTGGCCCAGGAGGGGGTGGAGACAACCGTTCTCCACGTCCCGACCATCAAGCCCCTGGACCAGGAGGCCATCATCCAGGCCGCCGGAACCGGGCTGGTGGTCACCGCCGAGGACCACACCATCCTCGGCGGGCTGGGCGGGGCCGTGGCCGAGGTTCTGGCCGAGCATCGGCCCACGCCCATGAAGCGGGTCGGCTGGCAGGATGTCTTTGGCGAGTCAGGGGATAACGAGGACCTTTTGGAGAAGTACGGCCTTACCCCGGCCCATGTGGCCCAGGCCGGCCGGGAGCTTTTGGCCGCCCACAGGGGCTGAGGGAGAGCGGCCGGCCGGGGCTGAAAACCGCGACCAACAAAAGCCCCTCGGCTCTTCCTGAGAGAGTCGAGGGGCTTTGGCTCTCCTGGCGGCCCCGATCAGGACACGAGGCCAATCAATATACAATCAAGGCCATCCGTGCCCAGGTGCCACAAGCAGCCCACCCCAACCGCCCGCCACTTCCAGGAAGGGATCGCCAGCAGCCCCAGGTAGGCCAGCCCCGCCCAAATGGTGTGGAGGGGATGAAGCCCCAGACCGCAACGATCGGGGTCAAAAACAGGCTCGGCCAGGAGATGATCCAGATCCATGAGCATCGTGGCCGCCATGATCATCCCGGCCTTCCACCAGTTCTCCTTCCAGAACATCTTTCCGAGCCCAAAGGGGGCCAGGAAGTGAAAGGAGTAGTGGATGAAATGCCTCAAGATGTCGAGCTGGACTTCCATAACCCCGGCGTCTGCTTATCCCCTTCTTTCAGGAACCGGCCCTGGAGGTGGTTTCAAACCCGAGAGCTGATAAGAGGTGGGTTTAGCCCGAATATTTCATGAAAGATCGCCAAAAGAAAAGACAATAATGAGCAAATTAAAATATTTACGTTGCCTT
>JAKSCY010000057.1 GCA_022360355.1 Chlorobiales bacterium | reverse complement strand
CGCCGAAGAGAAAGATGCTCTTTACTGGTATAAGCTCGGTCTGGCCACCAGTAACTCCATGTCCGACTACGCCAAACAGGTCGAATACTTTTCCAAGGCCATCGAGCATTCTCCCAAATGGGATTACGCCTACAACAACCGGGGGGTGGCCTATTACAACCTGGCCATGTGGGAAAAAGCCAAGGCCGATTTTGACACGGCCCTGAAGCTCAAGCCGGGATACAAGCTGGCCATGGAGAACCGGGCCGGGGTCAACTTCAACAAAAAAGAGGCGGCCTGGGAGGTTTATGAGGGCTCTTACCAGGATCGCCTGGCCGCGGGATTCTAGAAGCTTTTTTTTCAGCAAGGGCCGTTTCCGGGTCAGAGCCGGAGAACAGGAACCGGTCCTCGACTCAGCCGCGGAGCGGCAATCTCAAGATCATGGCCGACCCTGTTCCGGGTCGGCCATGATTCGGTTTGAGGCTTGTGTTGTTTCCGCAATCAAAGACGGCAAAATGCCTTTGTAGCTGCCGGTCGGCAAAAGCGTGGTTTGGCCGACCCAACGGGCTCGACTCGTTCACTAGGGCGCGTTGACCCGAGTTGCTTTTCAAGACCGACTCGGTCTTTCCAGATTCCGTATCGGCTTCGGAGAATGGGCCGGAGGGAAGCCCGGTGGATCAGACCGGCCGAATGTCACGCCGGGATCAAGGGGGAGAAGAGGTGGCTGAAAAATTACTGTACCTTAGTCGGGCCGACGTTGAAAGCTGCTCTCTGGGGGTGGGGGAGATCATCGAGGCCTTGGAGAAAGCCTTTGCGGTTAAAGGTCAGGGCGGGGTGGAGCTGCCCCCCAAGCCCGGAGTTCACCCCAGGCCGGACTCTTTTCTCCACGCCATGCCGGCCCACGTGGCCGGTTTAGAGGCGACCGGGATAAAGTGGGTCTCGGCCTTTCCCGCCAATCCGGCCAAGGGTCTGCCCTACATCGCCGCCCTGGTGATCCTTAACGATCCTGAGACCGGGCTGCCCCTCGCGGTCATGGACGGGTCCTGGATGACCGCCTGGCGGACGGCCGCGGTGAGCGCCATAACGGCCAAGCTCCTGGCCCCTTTCCAAGCGGAGGTCCTGGCTATCTGTGGCGCCGGGGTTCAGGGCAGAACCAACCTCCAGGCCCTTTCCCATGTCCTGAAGAACCTAAAAGAGGTCCGTGTATTCGAAGTTTCTTCCCGAGTTTTGGAGAAATACATTGAGGAGATGGCCCCCCTCCATCCCCACCTCGAGCTTAAACCAATGGGCTCGGCTTTAGAAGCGGTCAGGGGGGCGGAGGTGGTCTTGACCGCCGGACCGATGGTCAAAGACCCTTCCCCGGTCATCGAGGCGGATTGGCTCGCCCCAGGCTGCCTGGGGCTGCCCATTGATTTCGACAACTACTTCACCCCGGACGCTTTTCTGGCCTGCGACAGGTTCTACACCGACGACGTGGCCCAGATCAGATACTACCAATCCCTGGGCTCCTTTCCCAAGCTGCCCGAGGAGATCCTCGACCTGGGCGACCTGGCCGCGGGCAAGG
>JAKSCY010000399.1 GCA_022360355.1 Chlorobiales bacterium | reverse complement strand
TCTACACCTACAAAAGTCTTGCCGGCCCCGCAAGCAACATCTACATCGTGGCCGCTTGTTATCTGTTCAATGCCGCTGTCGAGGAAATGCAGATGAACATAGTCATTCATGTGGGCTTTTTCAATCACGTACCTGGCAGCAGAACGACACTGAAGGTCGAAAGCCTTCCATGATTCATGATCATCTATCAGCTCAAGCGCCGTGCAGGGGGAGATGAATCTGAAGCCGAGCTCTTCATTAAGGAACCTGATGTTCGAAGCAAGAGAAGGGATGTTTTCCTTTGTAACGGTCATACGGGCAGCAACATTAGGAAACCGTTCAAGAAGACGTGCTGCGTTATCGCAAATAGTATCGAAAGGGCTGGAGCCGTTTTTGTGAGTTCTGAAACGATCGTTGGTTTCTCTATCGCCGTCGATACTGAAAAGTACACTGATGTTGTGTTCTTCGAAAAAGTCGAGCATTTTCTCGTCAAGCAGTGTCCCGTTAGTCGTTACGGAAAAAATCATTTTTTTTCCATATCGCTCTTGAAGAGGTTTACTGTATTCAACAAGTTGACGAAGGACAGGGAAGTGAAGCAAAGGTTCTCCACCGAAAAACGAAACGATCAGAGGGTTTTCAGGGAACCCGTCAGTGTTCTCGTAAAGCCAGTCGATGGTTCTCATACCAGTTTCAGGGTTCATTGAACCCGCACCATCTTTGCTGGCAAAGCAGTAATTACACGACAGATTACAACTGTTCGTTAAGAAAAGAACCGCGTAGGGTACATGCCATTTTCCTGCCATGCAATATGGGAGCTAAACGTCTCCTCCAGGTATTTTAGCACATTCCATACACTGGCAGATTTTACAGCTCAATGAACATGCAGCAAAAGTATCTATCTCTTCTGTTTCCATGAGATCGAGCGTTGATTCCATTTCAAGGAGCTCATCGAGATAAGATGTTTCGATGCTGATTGTCGGGGAAGTATTCTCTTGCATGGCAATCTCCATTTGTTGTTGGAATTTGGGTAAGAGAATAAATGAGATTACAGTTAAGCTCTAAAGAATAATAATGAAACGGCAGCAGATAATCAAACCCGGCAAAGTTTTGAAAGGAGTGGGGGGCTCGGCTCAGAAGTATACGACGGAGTAATAGATGTTTTTCTGGACTTCGCTGAGGACAAACCTGTAGCTTGTTTTGTTGCCCCACCAGAGCAAGGGATGCCACCAGTCCGGCTTTGTGGAAACGAGGGTGAATTGCTTCGGAGAGTCCTTGACAGCTATGCTCCAGGTGTGGTAAAGACGAAGCATATGAGGGGGATCACTCACAACTATAGCACTTTTCCAGCCTTTTTTCGTCATTGTTTCCACCGAGTTTAGGGCTTCTTCCCAGGTGGTTTCAGACCTGGTATCGACGATAATGGCCTTTTCAGGTATGCCGAGTTCCATCAGTCGGCGTTCCCGCCAGTTGGGTTGTGAAGGCCGGTAGTATCTGCTGTCAATTCCTGTCACAAGAATATTCGGAGCATATCCTGCTTTGTACAGTTCACCGCCTTGTTCTACACGAAGCCCGTCATCACCACCAAGCACAATAATGACATCGGCTTTTTCCGGTTTGCCTCCATAGTGCGAAACCAGACTGCCCAGACTGAAAAATGCTGTTAGCCCTATGGTGCTTGCTGTCAGAAGCAGTATCAGGGGTTTTTTAAAGAAAGCGTTCATAAAAACAGGGGAGAGTTAGTCTTGTATCCCATAAGAGGGATATTCTTATCTTATAAAAAAATAGTGATAAATCGAATTGGCTTTTACTAAATGAGCAGTCCCTCTTGCTGCTCAGCCCTGACTAATTACCATATCCTCCGCCTCCGGGAGTTTTGATCAGTATTGTTTCTCCCGGTTTAAACACCTTGTCAACCCGGTACCCAAGAGGTATTTCGGTTCCGTCAGGTCTGACCAGGATATTGACCCCTTTGGCTCCGTTTTCGCCTCCGTTAAGACCGAACGGTGCGGTTTCCCTTCGTTCTGAAATCACACTGACGTGCATGGTTTTTTTGAAACGGAGTGCACGTTCGACGCCGTCTCCGCCGGACCATTTTCCTTTTCCTCCACAACCATGCCTGAGGGCGAAACGGATAACCTGTACATCCGGGAAGCGATGTTCGAGTACCTCCGGATCAGTAATGCGGGTGTTTGTCATATGTATCTGTACGCCCGATGCTCCGTTATGTCCTTTAACTGCACCGGAGCCGCCGGGTATGGTTTCATAGTACTGGGCGCCGGTATTGTCAGGTTTTCCGAAAAGCAGGTTGTTCATGGTTCCCTGGGAAGCTGCGGCTTTGCCGAGAGCGCCCAGCAGCACGTCAACGATTCGCTGTGAGGTTTCGACATTGCCG
>JAKSCY010000499.1 GCA_022360355.1 Chlorobiales bacterium | reverse complement strand
CGGCGGAACCCTGGTCGGCTACCGGGACATGCTGGAGGCCTTGGGCAAGGGGAACTTCGAGGTGGGCCACAACGTGGACGCCTTTTTCGCCGGCCAGGATCCGGGCTTCGCCCCCATCTTCAGCGCCATCGCCCTTTGGTCCGATCCCCGGGAGGTAAGGGTCTGGATCGAGTCCTTTGGCGGCAAGGAGATCATGGCCAAGGCCTACGCCAAGTACGGGGTCCACTACGCCGGCTCGACCCTGATCGGGGCCGAGCCGATCATGTCCAAAAAGGCCCTCAAGAGCCTGGCCGACTTTAAGGGCCTCAAGATCAGGACCCCCGGCGGGTTGACGACCATGCTCTTTCAGAAGCTGGGGGCCTCGCCCATGGCCCTCCGGGGTGGTCAGATCTACTCGGCCCTGGACACCAAGGTCATTGACGCGGCCGAGTTCGTGACCATGGGCGAGAACGTGGGCATGGGCCTTCACGAGGTGACCAAGTACGTCCTCTACCCCTCCTTCCACGGCCCCATCGCCGTGGTCAACTACGGGGTCAACCAGAAGGCCTGGGACAGCCTGCCCGATGACCTCAAGGCCGCCTTTGAGATGATGGTCAAGGAGGCTGACTACTACTACGATATCCTCTCCGCGGCCTCGGACTACAAGGCCCTGGAGACGGTCAAGGCCAAGGGACTGGAGATCACCACCCTCTCCCCGGCCGAGATGGAGCAGGCCAGGCAGATGTCCATGGAGGTGGCCCTGGAGTACAAGGAGAAGAGCCCCCTGGCCGACGAGGTCCTGACCTCGATCCTGGACTTCCTCAAGACCACCGGCAAGATCGAGTAGGTTAATACATGGCTCTCCGCCCGGGTTCCTGGCGGACCCGGGCGGCGGTCGATCCGGTCTCTTCCGGGGTCTTGGTCGAGAGGGTTCCCAAGAGGAGATCTTCAGATCGGGCCAGGGACTTGGTGGGACCAGGGGTCTGAACGGCCCGGTATGGGTTTGCCCTATGGATAAGCTGATCGGGTTCATTGAGCGACTTTCCCTCCGGCAGGGGGAGATCTTCTCCTTTCTCCTGGTGGTGGCCACCCTCCAGATCTGCTACGAGCTGACCTTGAGGTACGCCTTCAACGCCCCCACCCTCTGGGGCCAGGAGATGACCATCTACCTCTGCGCCGTGGCCTATGTCATGGCCGGGGCCTACGCCCACAAGCTGGACGCCCATATCAAGGTCGATCTGCTCTATTTGCGCTGGTCGCCCCGGACCAGGGCCAGGGTGGATATTTGCGTGGCCCATCTCTTCTTCTTTTTCTTCTGCGGGGTCCTGGTCTGGCAGAGCGGCCTTTGGGCCTGGAAGTCCATCGTCAGGGGGCTGACCTCCGGCTCGGCCTGGGACCCGCCCATCTGGCCGCTGAGGGTTCTTCTCTTTCTGGGCTCCCTGACCCTCCTCCTCCAGGGGTTGGCCAAGTTCCTTTGTGACCTGAGAAACGCCTTCGGAGACGGGAGGGTTGGATGAGCCCCGGTATGGTCACCCTCCTGATGTTCGGCTCCTTCTTCCTCCTCCTCCTTCTGGGGGTGCCTCTGGCCTGGACCACGGCCAGCCTGGGGGTCCTCTTCTCCCTGCTCCTGTGGGGTCCCAGCAACTTCAACCTGATCGTGCTCCGCGTCTACGACGTCATGGTCAGCTTCAGCCTGATCGCCATCCCCCTTTTCGTTTTCATGGGCAACATGCTCCAGCAGTCGGGCATCGCCGACGAGCTGTTCAAGGCTATCCAGATCTGGCTGGGCCGGCTCAAGGGCGGGATCGCCGCGGCGACCATCGTCCTGTGCACCATCCTGGCGGCCATGATCGGGACGGTGGGAGCGGACGTGACCATCACCGGGCTGATCGCCCTGCCCTTTATGCTTCAGCGGGGTTATGACCGGAAGATGGCCCTGGGGGCCATCGCCGCCGGAGGGGCCCTGGGGGTTTTGATCCCGCCCAGCATCATGTTCATCATCTACGGGGTGACCACCAGCCAGTCCATCGGCAAGCTGTTCATGGGCGGGGTGGGGCCGGGGCTGCTCTTTGGCGGGCTCTACATCGGCTACATCCTGGTCAAGTGTCACCTCAATCCCTCGGCCGGCCCTCCGGCCCGCCGGGAGGAGCTGG
>JAKSCY010000434.1 GCA_022360355.1 Chlorobiales bacterium | reverse complement strand
TTTTGCATAATCTCGCTTTCAGGGAAAAAAGAGACGAAAGTGCTTGGCAGGAACATGATGGATTGTGCGAAAATAATCGGCATAACACCTGCGGTATTGACCCTCATCGGAATGTACTGGGTACCTCCTCCGTACATTTTCCGACCGACAACTCTTTTCGCATGCTGCACGGGAATCCGCCGCGTACCGACGGTAAGCACGACGACAGCCGCGACAATAACAACCATCAGGGCAAGAATAACAGCTTCTACGATCCAGTTTTTGCTACCGAGGGCCACGGACTGAAATTCAGCAATCAGCGACTGAGGAAATCCGGCAAGAATACCGATCATAATAATGAGGGATATTCCGTTACCGATACCGCTTTCGGTAATTTTCTCACCGAGCCACATGACAAAGACCGTACTGGCTGTAAGTATCAAAACAGTTGAAAACAGGAAAAAAAACCCTGGATCGGGAACCACCACACGTCCGAATGATGCCGGACTTGCAAGGCTGACACTAACACCCCATGCCTGGAGCGACGCTATAAAGACCGTTCCGTAACGAGTATACTGGTTGATTTTTTGTCGCCCTTCTTCCCCTTCCTTCTGCAGCTTCTGGAAATAAGGTGTCACAGCTCCAAGAAGCTGGATGATAATCGCGGACGAGATGTATGGCATAATCCCGAGAGAAAAAATAGACGCTCTGGCAAACGCACCGCCGACAAACAGGTCAAACAGGCCGAACAGATCACTGGCATGAGTCTGCGATGCCCCTGATATTGCCGACGCATCGACTCCGGGTAGCGTTATATGCGATCCTATTCTGTAAATAATCAAAAGCAGCAGCGTATACAGAATCCGCTGCCGCAATTCGGGAATTTTATTGATATTTTGCAGGCTCTCGGTCAGCTTCATAAATGATCAGTGAGAGGTTCAGGACTTTTTTGCTATCGTCTTTTCCACACGTGCTTTCGGCTTCATCAGCCCTTCTTCAACCGGGAGATCCTTGATTCTTTCAGCCTCGAGAAGTGTACGCTCTGCCAGCGTAACAGTACCACCTGCCTGCCGGATTTTCTCCTCGGCACTCTTGCTAACGAAATGCGCGGTGATGGTCACCGGAGACTTCAGCTCCCCGTTTCCGAGAATCTTGAAATAATCCGCTCTGCTTGCGCTGCAGAGGCTCTTGAGATCCTCAAGCGTAATTTCAGATGAGGCTTTGCCGTTTTCAATCCAGTGCGCGATCTGCGACAGATTTACCGGAACCACACTTTTTCTGTTTGGTTTGGTAAAACCGAATTTAGGTAACCTTCTGTAAATCGGCATCTGGCCGCCCTCTGATACAGGCCGGGTATAACCGCTTCGCGACTGCTGACCTTTATTACCCTTTCCGGCAGTCGTTCCCTTTCCTGACCCCTGCCCGCGGCCAATACGCTTTCTGCTCTTTACCGCTCCTTTTGCAGGACGTAGTGAACTTAAATCCATTTTTCAATCCCTGACAATTATTGAAACCTTACTGCTCTTCGACCTTAACCATATGCTGTACAACCTTTATCTGACCCCGTGTGCAAAGGTTGTCGGGCTTTTCAACCTTGTAACTCGGTCTTCCGAGACCCAGCGCCTTGATGGTAGCCTTCTGTTTTTTCGTACACCCGATCATGCTGCGCACCTGGGTGATGGTAATCTTTTTATCACTCATTATTCCACAAGCCCTGTTTAGCTTTCAAAAACCTCTTTCAAACTTTTTGAACGTCTCTCGGCGACATCATAGGCATCGGATATACTTTCAAGGCCATTGATCGCGGCTTTTACCACGTTATGAGGATTGGACGAACCCAGCGACTTGGCCAGAATATCATGAACGCCGGCCATTTCAAGAACAGCGCGAACCGCACCGCCTGCAATCAAACCCGTGCCCGGCGTTGCAGGCTTCATCATGACTTTAGCCGAACCGTACTTGGCCACAATCTGATGAGGAATGGTGCCTTTGACAATAGGGACTTTGATAACATTCTTCTTTCCATCTTCAACGCCTTTGGCGATTGCATCCTGAACCTCATTTGCCTTGCCAAGCCCGTAACCGACATGCCCTTCTTTGTCACCGACAACAACAATAGCGTTGAAACCGAATCTCTTTCCACCCTTTACAACTTTTGCTGTTCTGTTGATATGAACCAGCTTCTCTTTCAGGTTTAACTCACCAGGTCTGATATTTTTCGCTGTTTTCTTCGCCATGAACACTCTCTTTGTATTGTTTTAAAAGACCAGCCCGGCTTCTCTTGCACCATCTGCAAGAGCCTGAACCCTGCCATGATACCGAAACCCGTTACGGTCGAATACCACTGTTGTAATCCCCTTCTCAACGGCTTTTTCACCTATCTGTTTTCCGACGGCACGGCTGATCTCTGTTTTTGAGCCCTTCAGTTCCTTGTTCTCTTTCGACATGCTGGAAACAGCTACAAGGATGGCACCTTTACCATCATCGACCAACTGTGCATAAATCTGTGACAAACTTCTATACACGCAAAGTCTCGGCTTTTCTGCAGTCCCCTGCCCTCTGGCTTTGCTGCGCCTCTTGATTTTCTGCCTGCGTGCGACTTTTTCAACCTGTCCCATTATCTTTATCCTGAAATTTTATTACCTGACGGTTACTTGTCTTGTTTCATGTATTTACTTGCCTGCGGCTTTTCCTTCCTTACGACGAACCACCTCATCCGAGTATTTGATACCCTTACCGCGATACGGCTCAGGCTTGCGGAAAGAACGGATTTTTGCAGCGACCTGCCCTACAAGAGCTTTATCGATACCACTGACGATGATAGATGTCGGATCGGGACACTCTATCGCTATCTCTTCGGGAGCCTTGAAGTATATCATATGCGAAAACCCGAGCGACAGTGCGAGAAATTCATTTTTCTTCTCAGCACGGAAACCCACACCGTTGATAAGCAGCTTTTTGGTGAAACCGCTGGTTACCCCTTCAACCATGTTGCTGACAAGCATTCTGTACAAACCATGCATGGCCCTTGATCGCTTGCTGTCGTCGACACGTTTTACGGTAATCTCACCATCGTTAATTTCTATAGTGACTTCCGGCACCATACTCTGCTTCAGGGTTCCTTTCGGTCCGGCAACCGTGATAACATTGTCTTTTACCTCAATCTTTGCCTGTTCTGCCAGCTTGATTGGCATTTTTCCTATTCTTGACATAATATCCCTAAACGCTTTGGCTTGATTAATTAAAGAATACGGAACAGGACTTCCCCGCCGATTCCCTGCTCTCTGGCCTCTTTATCGGTAATAACGCCCTTTGAAGTTGAAAGGATAAAAAGTCCCAGGCCGCCAAGATATTTTTTCAGGTCCTTCCCTTCGTATATCCTTCTTCCAGGCTTGCTTACCCTTGTTATCTCCTTGATAGCAGGTGTTCCGTCATCGGTATACTTCAGATCAACCCTTATGAAAGGGAACTGTTCGGCTGTTATCACCGTATAGTTTTTGATGTAGCCCTTCTCAACAAGCAGTTTTGAAACATTTTCCTTCAGCTTGGAATACGGTATATCCGTAGTTGTATTTTTTGCATTTCCCGCGTTTCTGATACGGGTGATATAGTCAGCGATTGAATCGGTTACAGGCATGGTACACTGTTAGTTACTTTCAAAATGAACACTTTTGTCGCATTGCTGGATACCGCGGCATGCTACCAGCTTGCTTTTTTTACTCCCGGCAGCTTACCTTCGAGAGCAAGCTTGCGGAACATCTGGCGGCAGAGGCCGAACTTCTCATATACACCACGCCCTCTTCCGGTCAGCACACAGCGGGTTCTCACCCTGCAGGCCGAACTGTTTCTCGGAAGCTTTCTGAGAGCCTCATAATCTCCGGCTTTTTTCAGCTCTTCACGCTTAGCGGCATATTTCTCAACCAGCGCTTTCCTCTTTTCATTTCTTGCGATCACGCTTTTCTTTGCCATTCTTTTTTCTTGATTGTTTAGTTGTTCTTTCTTCTAAACGGCATACCAAGCTCGGAAAGCAGCGCAAATGCCTCTTCGTCAGTTTTCGCTGTTGTCACAAAACTGATATCCATCCCCTGAATTCTCGGAACCTTGTCGATATCGATCTCGGGAAATATGATCTGCTCCCTGACCCCTACAGTGTAGTTCCCGCGACCGTCAAAGCTTGTTGTGCTCAGTCCCCGGAAGTCGCGAATTCTCGGGACGGCCAATGTAACAAACCTTTCCAGAAATTCATACATATATTTCTTCCTCAAGGTAACCCTGCAGCCGATAGCCTGTCCCTGGCGCAATTTGAAGTTCGAAATAGCTTTCCTTGCCTTGCGGACCTGGGGCTTCTGACCGGTAATCTGTGAAAGTTCCTGAATCGCAGTTTCAAGCAGCTTCGGTTCCGCCGCGGCCTCACCAACACCGATATTGACCGATATTTTGGAAAGCCTCGGTACCATCATGATATTTTTATACTTGAACCGCTCCATCAGTGCCGGAACAACAGCATCCTTGTAGGCGGTCTCAAGGCGGGGTTTGGGGATTTCGGTGTTTTGCGTTTTTTCGGTTTTCTTTGGCATCTTCCTCTGTAACATTACGCAGAATGGTCTTGGTCATCCTGCAGTGATTCATGAACTGATTAACTCTTCTTTACATTCGAAGCATGTATCGGGAACTCACGCTCGACAATAGCTCCCTGAGGATGTGTCTGTGACGGGCGTACATGACGCTTTCTGATATTCACCCCTTCGACGATCACCCTGTTCTTCTGGGGAAACACTCTCAGCACCTTCCCTGTCTTCCCTTTGTCGTTACCTGCAATAACAACAACAGTGTCGTTTTTCCTTACATGCAGCCTAACCTGTTTAATACCTGTTTTCATGTTTCATCTTAGAGATATATTTCACAAAATCATGAGCGGGAGACGGGACTCGAACCCGCGACCAACAGCTTGGAAGGCTGTGACTCTACCAGCTGAGTTACTCCCGCTTTTACGTTTCCCTGTCTACAACACCTCCGGGGCCAGAGAAACTATCTTCATATACTTCCTGTCCCTCAACTCTCTTGCAACAGGCCCGAAAATACGCGTTCCACGAGGCTCATCCTGTGCATTGAGCAGCACAACGGCATTCTCGTCAAAACGAATATATGAACCATCTTTCCTTCTCTGTTCCTTGGCACAACGAACCACAACGGCCTTTGTCACCTCTTTTTTCTTGACAACTCCACCGGGAACAGCCGCTTTTACGGTTACCATTATCTGATCCCCAAGACCGGCGTAGCGCCTTCCCGTACCACCGAACACATGTATGCACCGAACTTTTTTAGCGCCGCTGTTATCGGCTACAACCAGATTTGTCTCTTTCTGGATCATCGTACTTCAACCTTTATTAAATATGAAATTGGAAATCAAGTTTACTTTGCCTTCTCAACAACTTCAACCAGTCTGCAGCTTTTTCTTTTACTGAGCGGCCTGCACTCCGTAACCTTCACAATATCGCCTATGCCAGCCTCATTGTTCTGGTCATGAGCCATCAGACGTGTTGTTTTCTTGAAATATTTCTTATAGACTGGATGCTGAACCCTGCGCTCAATGACTATGACTATAGCCTTGTCCATTTTATCACTGACAACTTTGCCTACCCAGCTTTTCTTGCGACTTCTCTCTTCTGCGCTTTTTGCCATTGCAGTTTTCCGGTTTTAAGTTTCTCCCTTTGATTAACCCCTTGCAGCACGCTTCAGGCCTCGATGCCTTCCTCCATTTCAAGCTGGCGCAACCTGGTTTTCATCCTCGCAATATCACGGCGGGAATTGCGAAACACCATCGGATTCTGCGGCGGCTCGATAACCTTATAAAATGCCAGGTCCGCAAGCCGGTCTTCCAGTTCTCTGATGCTATCGACGAGTTCCTGCTTGCTCTTTGCTGCTATTTCTTGCTTTTTCATGGTAAATTCTCACTCTGTTTAGCACATTACCCCTCGAAATCGGGCCGAACAATAAACTTTGTCTTGATCGGCAGCTTCTTGGCTGCCAGCCTGAAAGCTTCCGTAGCGATCTCCGGCGGAACGCCGTCAGCCTCGAACATGATCCTGCCTGGTCTGACAACAGCAACCCAGAACTCCGGAGTACCTTTACCTGACCCCATACGCGTTTCCGCAGCCTTTTTGGTCACCGGTTTGTCGGGAAAAATTCTGATCCAGATTTTCCCATCCCTCTTCATATATCTGTTCATCGCAACACGTGCAGCTTCAATCTGACGACTGGTTATCCATGCAGGCTCAAGAGCTTTCAATCCATATGAACCAAAGGTAATCGTTGTTCCACGCTGCGCATTGCCTTTCATCCTGCCGCGTTGAACTTTTCTATGTTTAACTCTCTTCGGCATTAACATACCGGCAACTCCATTCTTTTTCTGATTGTAAAGTTCTTATCCGTCCCTGTCTCAAGCGGTTTTCTTCGGCCTGCGGCGCCTTCTGTTACGGGAATCCCTGCCGCCTCTCGATCTCTGTTCACTTCTGCGCTCCCTGATCTTCTTCATCTCCTCCTCTTCAACGGCATCGATGCGCTGGATGAGAACCTCTCCTTTATAAACCCATACCTTGATACCGATGGCACCGGCGATTGTATGAGCGGTTACACTTGCATAATCGACATTTGCCCGAAGGGTATGCAACGGAATCTTGCCCTCTTTATACTGCTCCGCACGGGCGATCTCGACACCACCGAGCCTTCCTGCGCAACGAATGCGGATACCTTCGGCACCGGCTCTCATCGCCTGCTGAATAGCCTGCTTCATGGCACGCCGGAAAGAAACCCTGTTCTCAAGCTGGTAAGCGATATTTTCTCCAATAAGCTGGGCCTCGACCTCAGGTTTGACAACCTCGACAACGTCTATTTTCACTTCCTTGCCGGTGATACGGCTCAGCTCCTGAGAAAGATTGTTAATCTCCTCTCCTTTTCTGCCAACCACCGCACCCGGGCGCGCAGCAAAAATATTGATCTTGATATGCTTTGTCGTACGCTCGATAACGATCCTTGCAACACCTGCACGCTCTCTCTTCAGACGTGCGCCGACATAGTTACGGATAACCTGATCCTGCCTGAGTTTCTCGGCAATTACCGGCCCATCATCATACCACCTTGATGTCCAGTCCTTAATTATCCCTAATCTGAATCCAGTAGGATGAACTTTCTGACCCAATGTTAGCTCCTTGTTAGTTTATTTATTGTACTGGATTAACCTTATCGACAACTATCGTCAAATGGTTCGAACGCTTGCGAATCCTGTACGCACGGCCCATAGGGGCTGGAAGCATGCGTTTTATGGTCGGTCCCTCGTCGACAAATATCTCCTTGATAAACAAGTCATTGTCACCAGCCCTGTCGTCAGGGTTCTTCTGGGTATAGTTTGCAACCGCAGACTTGAGTGTCTGCATTACGTTGCGGGATGCGGCTTTTGTCGAGTTCATCAGGATCGCCTTTGCCTGGTCAACCTGTTTTCCGCGAACAAGACCCGCCACAATGCGCATTTTTCTGGGCGATGTCGGCGTGTGCCGTAATACTGCTTTAGCTTGCATGTCTCCTTAACCTTTCCGCATTATTCTGTTTACTTTTTCCTGGGTGCTGATCCGCCTTTTTCAGACTTACCGCCGGCGTGGCCGCGATAGGTTCTCGTCGGAGCAAATTCACCCAGCTTGTGTCCTACCATATTCTCACTGACATACACGGGAATATGTGATTTACCGTTATGCACTGCAATGGTATGACCGACAAATTCAGGTGATATCATCGAGCTTCTTGACCAGGTCTTCACCACTTTTTTCTCACCCTTGCTGTTCATCTCAAGAATCCGCTTTTCCAGCTTGCTTTCGATAAACGGCCCTTTTTTAAGTGATCTTGGCATATTCTCTCTCTGCTTGTTTTATTGCTTCCCTTTTTATTTCGCTTTACGGCCCCGAACGATCAGCTTGCCCGATGCCTTCTTTTTATTCCTGGTTTTCATGCCTTTTGCAATCTGGCCCCACGGTGACTTCGGATGCTTGCGACCGCCGCCTGACTTCGATCTACCTTCACCGCCGCCCATAGGGTGATCGACAGGGTTCATCGCCATACCTCTTGTCTGTGGCCTGATTCCGAGCCAGCGGCTCCTGCCTGCCTTGCCGAGCACAATATTTTCATGATCGTCATTACCGACACCGCCGATAGTCGCGCGGCACTCTATTCGAACCTTGCGGATTTCACCGGACGGAAGCTTCAGGGTAGCATGGTCCCCCTCTTTAGCGGCAAGCACGGCAAATGCACCTGCCGAGCGCACCATCTGGCCACCCTTGCCCTGCTTCATTTCGATGTTGTGTACATCGGTACCAAGCGGAATGTTTTTCAGCGGCATGGAATTACCAACCCTGACTTCTACTCTTTCGCCACTCTGCAGCATATCATCAACCTGCAATCCTTTCGGGGCAAGGATATAACGCTTTTCACCGTCCGCATAATGAAGTAATGCAATTCTCGATGAACGGTTTGGATCGTACTCAATTGCCGCAACCCTTGCCGGAACATTGTCCTTATTGCGCTTGAAATCGATGATACGATAAAAACGCTTGTGCCCACCCCCTCTGTGCCGGGAAGTGATACGCCCTGCACGGTTTCTTCCGCCCGATTTTTTCAGGGGCGCAAGCAGACTTTTTTCAGGTTTGCTTTTGGTGACCTCCTCGAACTTGGAGTATGATAGATACCTTGATGCCGGTGTAACTGGGCCTAATTTCCTAATCGCCATTGTAAACTATTGTCTAACCTTTATTGGATTTCTTTTCTTCTCCCTGGTCAGTCGAACCGGAATAATAATCGATTACCTGTCCTTCCCCGAGTGTGATGACAGCCTTTTTCCAGTTGTTTTTCTTTCCTGCAATCAGTCCTTTTCGGGTGTACTGCCTCTTGGTTTTCCCCAGGCAGTTTGCTGTACGGACCGATCTCACTTCAACCCCGAACTTTTCTTCAATCGCTCTTTTGATATCTGTCTTATCGGCATTTGCCTTGACCTTGAAAGCATACTGACCCTGCTGCTCGGTCAATCGTGTGCTTTTTTCTGTAAGCCAGGGCTGCAATAACGGATTTCTCATAAACACCTCTTTTTTGCTGTCTCTACTGTGGTTAACCCAGTGTTTCCTCAATCTTCTTCAGTGCAGTCTTCTGCATAAGCACCGTCTGGCTGTCAAGTATGTCATATGTAGACGCCTTGTCCGCCACAACAACATTCAGCCCGGAGATATTTCTTCCCGACTTGACAACGGTATCGCTATGCTCCGGCATCAACATAAGCGTCTTTTTGCTATCGAGACCGAGATTTTTCAGTATCTCCGCCATCTGTTTTGTCTTTATCTGGTCGAACACGAAATCTTCGACGACAACAATCCTGCCTTCACCGGCTTTGCTCGTCAACGCCGAACACCGCGCAAGACGCTTAACCTTTTTATTAATCTTCAGGCCATAGTCGCGTGGCTCGGGACCGAAGATCGATCCACCACCCACCATCAGAGGCGAGCGGGTTGAACCCTGTCTGGCATGACCGGTACCTTTCTGCCTGTAAGGCTTTTTACCACCGCCCCTGACTTCGGAACGGTTTTTCACCTTATGCGTACCCTGACGCCTGTTTGCCATGATGGACTTAACATCGAGATACATGGCATGCTCCGACACCTCCGCAGCAAAAACACTGTCGGCCAGCGTGACGACCTCACCGGTTTCCGAGCCGCCTGTATTTAAAACTTTAAGTTCCATGCTTCCCTGTAATCACCTTTTACTTGTTTGAAGAAACAATCTGCACATAGGAGTTTTTCACACCCGGAACAGCACCTTTAACAACAAGAAGATTCGATTCCGGTATCACCTTCATGATCTCCAGCCCTCTCACCTTGACGGTCTTGCCGCCCATACGCCCAGCCATTTTTGTCCCTTTGAAGGTACGCGATGGATCGGAAGCACCGCCAACCGAACCGGGCGCGCGCAGCCTGTCCGACTGGCCATGAGTTCTCGAACCGCCGCCGAAATTATGGCGCTTGACCACACCGGCAAACCCTTTACCTTTCGAAACTCCACGAACATCGACCATCTCTCCCTCACGGAACATCTCAACACTTACAGGGCTGCCCTGCTCAAGCTCAACCCCCATAACATCCTTACCAAACTCGGCCATCTTGTAACCGGGAGTAATTCCCGCTTTTGCAAAATGCCCCCTCAGGGGTTTGGAAACTTTCGCCTCTTTCCTTTCACCTATGCTCAGCTGGTATGCCTCATAACCGTCATTGTCGGCTGTTTTAACCTGTGAAACAAAACAGGGTCCGGCCTGGATGACCGTACATGGTTCCGCTTCGCGGTTCTCATTATATATGCTGGTCATACCTATTTTTTTACCAAGAATCGCCGCCATTTCCTCTTTGCTTTTCAATTTTCGTTAAGACTTTATTTCAACATCCACACCGCTCGGAAGCTCAAGCTTCATCAGCATATCAATTGTCCTGCCGGTAGGATTCATTATCTCGATCAATCTCTTGTGTGATGAAAAAGCAAATTGCTCTCTGGACTTCTTGTCAACATGCGGGGACCGGTTGACGGTGTACACATGAGTTTTGGTCGGCAACGGGATAGGACCGAAGATGATAGCATCCGTCTGCTTCACCACATCGATAATCTTGACGGCCCACTTGTCCACCAGACTATGATCGTAGGACTTTAGCTTTATTCTGATCTTTTGCTGAACAGCCACTTGTCTTAATCCTCTTTCAATGTTTAGAATAAAAAAGGGGCGAGCTGCTATGCCCCGCCCCACTGCGAACAGTATCCGCACCTTACTCGATAATCTGGGTTACGGTACCGGCGCCTACAGTACGACCACCCTCGCGGATAGCAAACCTCAGGTTTTCATCCATAGCGATCGGCACAATAAGCTCAACCTCAATCGACAGATTGTCGCCGGGCATGACCATTTCGACACCTTCCGGAAGAGTGACGGCACCGGTCACGTCGGTGGTTCTGAAATAAAACTGCGGGCGATAATTGTTGAAAAACGGAGTATGGCGGCCACCCTCTTCTTTTTTCAGGATGTACACCTCTGCCTTGAACTTGGTGTGCGGTGTAATGGAGCCGGGTTTGGCAACAACCATACCGCGCTCGATCTCATCCTTGTCAACACCTCTGAACAGGAGACCTGCATTGTCGCCGGCCTGCCCCTCGTCAAGCGTCTTCTGGAACATCTCGATACCGGTAACAACTGTTTTTCTGGTAGGCTTGATACCGACAAGCTCAACTTCCTCGTTGATCTTGACAATACCACTCTCGATACGGCCTGTACCGACAGTGCCACGACCCGAGATGGAGAACACATCTTCCACAGGCATCAGGAACGGTTTGTCGACATCACGAACCGGTTCAGGGATGTAGTTGTCAACAGCGTCCATCAGCTCGATAATGGCTTTTTCAGCTTCCGCGTCACCTTCGAGAGCCTTCAGCGCAGACCCCTTGATAATCGGAATGTCGTCACCAGGAAACTCGTATTCGGAAAGAAGCTCACGAAGTTCAAGCTCAACCAGTTCGAGAAGTTCCGGATCAGCAATGTCAACCTTGTTAAGGAATACCACAAGCGCAGGAACATTCACCTGACGCGCAAGCAGAATGTGCTCACGGGTCTGCGGCATAGGGCCGTCGGTACCGGCAACAACGAGGATTGCCCCGTCCATCTGTGCGGCACCGGTAATCATGTTTTTAATATAGTCGGCGTGACCGGGACAGTCGATATGCGCATAGTGACGCTTGTCGGTCTGGTACTCTACGTGAGCGGTCGATATAGTTATACCACGCTCTCTTTCTTCCGGAGCCTTGTCGATGTCCCCGAATTCACGCTGTTCCGCCATTCCAGTTTTTGCAAGCACTGATGTAATCGCCGCTGTCAGCGTTGTTTTACCATGATCGACGTGACCGATGGTACCAATATTGACATGGGGTTTCTCCCTTTTGTAGACCTCTTTTGCCATATCTCGTCTCCCTCTATCGGTTAACTGTTGTTGTTAGTACAAAAAATACACTTGCTACTGCCATTCTCTCTCACTTACTCAGCATCCTTGGCTACGTTTTTCTCCTGAAGAGCCTCCGCAATATTCTTCGGCACCTCATTGTAACACTCAAACTCCATAGTATAATTCGCCCTTCCCTGGGTCATTGAACGGAGAATTGTCGAGTATCCAAACATCTCGGACAGCGGCACTCTGGCTTTGACGAACTGTGCGCCGGCCCGCTCGCCCATACCTTCGATATGACCTCTACGGCTCGAAAGATCGCCCATCACATCTCCCAGATATTCCTCAGGCGTAATAACCTCAACCTTCATGATCGGCTCAAGCAAAACCGGGTTGGCTTTTCTTGCAGCACCCTTGAAACCGATGGAACCTGCAATTTTGAATGCCATTTCAGATGAGTCAACCTCATGATATTTACCGTCGTAAAGGGTCACCTTTACGTCCTGTACAGGATAGCCGGCAACAACACCATCCTTCATTGCCTCCTGAATACCGGCTGACACAGCCGGGATATACTCTTTAGGAACAACACCGCCCTTGACTGCATCGACAAACTCATATCCTTTCCCTTCCTCAAGAGGCTCAACCTTGATATTGACCAGACCAAACTGACCTTTACCACCGGACTGCCGGACAAACTTCCCTTCGTGATCAACTGCAGAACGAATGGTTTCACGGTAGGCAACCTGGGGCTGTCCGATGTTGGCCTCGACCTTGAACTCCCGTTTCAACCTGTCCACCAGCACCTCGAGGTGAAGCTCACCCATGCCGGCAATAAGCGTTTGACCCGTTTCTTCATCGGATGAAACCCTGAATGTCGGGTCTTCCTCGGCAAGCTTTGACAGCGAAAGGCCAAGCTTGTCCGAATCAGCCTTCGTCTTCGGCTCGATAGCGATCTGGATAACCGGTTCAGGAAACACCATCTTTTCAAGGACGATAGGCTTGTTCTCGTCACAAAGCGTATCCCCCGTCTTGACATCCTTCAACCCGACAGCCGCAGCAATATCCCCGGCATATACCGCGTCACGCTCCTCCCTCTTGTTGGAATGCATCTGCATCAACCTGCCGATACGCTCTTTCTTCCCGGTAACCGTATTCAGAACATAGCTGCCTGCCTTGAGAACACCCGAATAGACCCGGAAAAAGGTAAGCTTGCCGACAAAAGGGTCCGTCGCAATTTTGAATGCAAGACCCGCAAACGGCTCCTCATCTTTCGGCTCCCGGCTGATCTCTGCATCATTCGAAGGATGATGACCCGCAACCGCACCAACATCGACCGGAGAAGGAAGATACTCGATGACGGCATCGAGCATGAATTGAACACCCTTGTTCTTGAAAGAGGATCCGCACAATGCAGGAATAATAGTTCCGTCAAGAGTGGCCTGGCGCAAAACCTTGCGCACCTCTTCTTCCGTTATATTCTCACCTTCGAGATATTTTTCGAGAAGCGTTTCATCCAGTTCGGAAACAGCCTCCAGCATATTGATTCGCCAGTGCTTGGCCTCGCTCTCAAGATCATGAGGAATTTCAACCTCTTCATAGGTACTGCCATCCTCTTTATCGTAAATAATCCCCTTCATACGAATAAGATCGACAACACCGGCAAACATCTCGCCCTGACCGATCGGGATCTGGATAGGAACCGGATTGGCACCGAGACGCTCTCTTACCGCCTTTACAGCCGCGAAGAAATCAGCACCGACACGATCCATCTTGTTCACATATGCAACTCTCGGCACCTTGTACTTGTTCGCCTGGCGCCAGACAGTCTCGGACTGGGGCTCGACACCACCGACAGCACAGAACAGCGCAACAGCTCCGTCAAGCACTCTCAGCGAACGCTCAACCTCGACAGTAAAATCAACATGACCGGGAGTATCGATAATATTGATGCGATGCTTGGCATCCTGGAAGTTTCCGATCTTCGGAACCCAGAAACAGGTCGTCGCCGCAGAGGTTATAGTAATGCCCCGTTCTTTCTCCTGCTCCATCCAGTCCATCGTAGCGCCGCCATCATGAACCTCCCCCATCCTGTGAAGACGCCCGGTATAATACAAAATCCTCTCTGTGGTTGTTGTTTTTCCGGCATCAATATGTGCCATGATACCGATATTGCGAACATTCGCTAATCCAACTTGCCGTGCCATGAAATCAATCTTCGCCCGTTAATATTTATTAAAATCTGAAATGTGCAAAAGCTTTGTTCGCATCCGCCATACGATGAACCTCGTCCCTCTTTTTCACCGAGGCCCCTTGCTCACCCGCAGCATCCATAAGCTCGGCTGCCAGCTTTTCAGCCATTGACCGCCCGCCGCGGCGTACGGAAAACTGCTTGATCCAGCGAAACGCCAGAGCCTCCCGCCTTGACGGCTGCACCTCCATCGGAATCTGATAGGTTGCGCCACCGACCCTTTTGCTGCGAACCTCCACAAGCGGGGAAACATTCGACAAAGCACGGTGAAACACCTCGAGCGGCTCTTCATCCTTCATCTTTTCAGCAATAATATCCATCGCTCCGTACACTATCTTTGCCGCCACATTTTTCTTGCCGTCAAGCATAACCGCATTTATCAAACGAGAAACACTCTCGTCACCAAAACGCACATCCGGCTTGACGCCGCTGTATACAACTTTCTTGCCCATATTTATCAATAATTAATAGATTCGATTACTTGGCAGCCGCCTCTTTAGGGCGCTTGGCCCCATACTTTGAACGCGCATTCCTGCGATCGGCAACCCCGGAAGTATCCAGCGAACCTCTCACAATATGATACCGCACACCCGGAAGATCCTTGACCCTCCCGCCACGGATCAGCACAATTGAGTGCTCCTGCAGATTATGGCCTTCACCCGGAATGTAGGCCGTCACCTCTATCTTGTTGGACAACCTCACACGAGCAACCTTTCTGAGCGCGGAGTTAGGTTTCTTCGGCGTCGTTGTGTACACACGGGTACAGACCCCCCGTTTCTGCGGACACTTTTCAAGAGCCGGTGACGCTGTTTTCGACGCCTTGGTTTTTCTCCCGCGTCTGATAAGCTGCTGAATCGTCGGCATATTCTAAACTCTCTTCTATTTCTTTTGATTAATAAACGTTCAAGTACGAATCAATCATAAAATCCATAAGGACAACCAAGGTAAAATAATTCTGCAAAAAATACAAAAACACAAGACACATTTTTTAGGCTTTTCCGGGAAATATTCTCCGGCTATCCGTAGCTCAGAACAGAGGGAGCCTGGCGGCCATCTCCCTGAGAAACTCCTGAACGGCTGATTGGATATGATAATCGCGTGCCACGACGTCATTGACGACAGGCAGCTGCTTCGAGCGCCACAGATACAGAGTATCCTGCAGAAAGTCTGCAATGTCACCGGAACTGCCGATTGAAGCTGTTCTGCCTCCCACATCGAGTATAAGCTGTCTCGACAAACCCTCCGGCAGTACTCCGGCAAGCGACGTGCTCATGCCCAGAACATCGTAAAGCCTTTCAGGAACAAAAACCTCATGACCCTCGGCTCTTCCAAGAACCAGACAGTATACATCCGCACGCATGCAGAGTTCCAGTTCCTCCCTTTGGGAGCAGACATGATGCGCCTCGACAAAATCCTCAAGCCCGTATTTTTTCAGATAACGCCCGACGGCAACGGACCCGGCCCCTGTAAACACAAAGGAAAGTCTCTCTCTGCCAGCATGCGAGGACTGTGTAAAAGTTGAAAGGCCCGAAAAGAAACGCTTCAAGTCACCATCTTCGGCCATTTCAATATGGAACACCCATCGCATGAGAGCCCCCGCATCCTGCTTCACACCAACAGTTTGAAGAGCCTTTGGATCAAAGCAGTTTTTGACGATCGAAATATCGCCATGAGACAGCTCTTCCCTGTATTTTCGAAGAAAAAGCTCTTTCAGATCCCTCGACGGCATGACAACACAGTGACCGGAGTGCATAACAGTCATCTCGAGTTTGTCTGCGGCAAAGGAACCTATGCAGTCAAATACCACCGGCAGGTTGTGCTTGCCGGAAAGCTCAAGGGCAAGACGGTGAGGGGAAAACGGAGGTGCCTGCGCGTAAATCATTTCCACATCCGGATTGTCGAGCAAAACCTGCCCGGCTACAGCACGTGCTTTTTTCTCCCAGCCATTTTTCCAGGCACCGGTTTTCAACCGTGTTTTTCCAAACTTTGGAAAAGCACGTTTCCTCTGCGGCAAACCGTGCACGAACCTGAACATCTGTTCAGCATCATGATCCGACAGGGACACCTCCTGCCCAACATAGTGAACATCAAAAGGCAACTGCTCGATCTCCGGTCCCGAAACCGAATGAAAAGCAATTACAACCGGCTCCCAGCCAACTTCCGGAAGGGACGACGCAAGTTTGAAGGCACGTGACGATCCTTCGGTCATCATCGGAGGGAAGTTCATACAAAGAAACAATACCTTTTTCACGCCTCTACAACTGTTTTATTACCTGACCCGGCGCCACTTCCCCAGACCCGGACCACCCGTGCCCACAAGCAGCAACCCCACAATAAAAGCCGCAAGAGAAAGCTTCCTGCCGTTTTCAAAACTTCTTCTGTCGAAAGAGTACACAATTTCATGTTCTCCCTCAGGCACCGTAATACCCCGCAACAGACCGTTGACCTTGAATACCTGCTGCTCTTTGCCATCGACTCTTGCTTTCCAGCGAAGAGGATAATACACTTCACTCAACACAAGAAAAGCCTCTGCATCCGCCTGTACCGAGAGCACTATTTTCTCGGGGACTGCTTCAATCGCGACAACCCTGCCCTGGCCGAACAGTTTTCTGCCCTCCCACTGCGCATCTTCTACAAGAGCTTGCCTCGTAATATCCACTTCGCCGCCGAGCAGTTTTCCATACACATCAGCGCCCTGCATTTCAGGAATCCCCTCGCGGATAAACCATGCGCGCGGCATGGCACCGGACAGCCGGTATATTCTTACCCTGACAGGACCTCTTACCAGGCGAAGTTCGCCGTCATAGACAACGTCAAGAAGCGGGTGATCAAGAGGTGATGAACTGATAATATACCTGACATTCAGCATCCGCAACAGCTCTATATTCGAAAGGTTTTCCGAAACCCTGAGCATCTCATCATAAACCTGAAGCTTGGCGGGATGATAGCCTCCTGTGGACTCGATACCGAACACCGAAAACTTGTTCTCCCCGAACAGTTGAGCAGCAGGATAAATCCTGAAAACGCCCGGTTCAGCGCTTAAAAACCCGGTCACCCCGTCCTGTGAGAACGCTCGTTTGAGATGATCTTCCGGCACAAGCCGGGAAGAGCGGAGAGAACTGTTGGAAGGCGAAACAACCTGACGGTCTACAGTAAAGAGATCGGCAAGGGCAAGCACCGTCACAAGCGTCCCCGTAAGAACCATCCCGGTGACTTTTTTCGATCGGAGCCAAACGAGAAAAGCAAACACAACCCCGAAAAACACCAGTCCGAAAAAGCTGCTTTTCCATTGATCCCATCGAACCTGGTTAACCAGCCCGGCAAGTTCGGCACTGTCAACCGGAGGCACCGGAAACAGGGAACGGAGAAACTGCTCGAAAGGCTTTTCAGCAAGCAGGAATACAATAACGCATAATGCAAGAAGCAACGCCCCTGCCTTCAAAATAAACAAGCCTTTCCCCCTGACCCCTTCCATAAGGGAATGCAACCCGAAACCCGCAAGCAGTGAAAGATTCAGGGAAACCACGATCAAAGCCATGGAAGGAACCCTGAAGCGGCTGAAAAACGGTATAAAATGGTAAAACAGGTCGTATACCGGACTGAAGTACTTACCGAAAGCAAGAAAAACCATCAGGAAAGCACTGCCTGCAAGAAACCAGACAAAGCCTCTCTTGCGTTCGGCGACAACCCCTGTTGCCGCAAGGAAAAGCACTACAATCCCCGCATAGTTCGGGTAATCGGTGAACGGCATCCTGCCCCAGTAGGCAATCCCCCCGAAACCTGCTGCGCCCGGAAGAAGATAGGTAATATACTCAAGCGGATGCATGGACCACATGGTAGCATAGTCATAAGCAGCACCCCCTCCTGATCCGGCGCCGCGAACAGAAAACGGAGTATACTCGAAAACCGGAAGATAAACCGCCGACGAGATGACAACCGCAATGCAGAGAGCAACAAAAGCCATTGCAGATTTTTTAAACTTTTCTGCTGCTGAAGAACCGCTTGCCACTTTCAGCGCAATCAGCAGAAAAAGCAGCAGCCAGGTGTAGTAGGCAATCTGGACATGACCCCGCTGCAGTTGAAATCCCGCCAGAAGAGCCAGAATTCCCATGTCCGACGGACGCATATTGTCCAGAAGCCGAAGCCCCGCCCAAAGTACCCACGGCATATATGCTGCGGTCATAAGCTGGCTTCCGTGCCCATAGACAAACATCGTCACCATATAGGGCGTGAGCATGAATGCCGCCCCGCCAAGAAATGCAGCTACATCATGAAGCCTGAAATAGCGCAGCAGAACAAAACCTCCTAAACCGGCAAAAACGAAATGAAGCAACTGCAGCAGCAGACCGTCCACCTGAAAAAAGCCGAGAAGTACCCCTGGATAATAGAGACCGTTCAGATAGGTAAAAGCTTCAACCGTCGGCATTCCCGAATAAGACCACGGCTGCCATAAAGGATAATGACCGGTCTCCTGATATACCGCATCCAGTGCCATGGATGTAGCCATGGGATTTACACTGTCCGGGGAAGCCGGCACCTGCCCCTGGAACACAACAGGATAGAACAACCCGGCAATAAGCAAGAGGTATCCCAAAAAGGAGACGAGACATGAGGGAAATGAGTTTTTAACTAACTTGCTCACGGTTTTTACCAGGACGTTTCGAAGAATCAACTATTTCTTGACAAAAGAAAACAGCTCCAAAATAACGTCCAGTTCCTCCTGTTCCAACTTCATCAGCCTGATAAGAAGCAAATATACCGTAATAACAAGCAACATTGAGCCTCCAAGCGATATCGTAACATGCAGGGACTCAAGAAAAGGTCTTGCTGATGCAAGAACCATACCGGATACTACACCGGCGAAAAGAGGCTTGATCAGTGGTGCGCTGAACCCATGGAGGCCAAGGATCACCCGGACTTCAGCAACTCTTGCAGCACCAAGCAGAAAGTAAACCACCAACAATGCCCACGCCGCACCGATCATACCGTAGGAAGGAATCAACAGCATGTTGAGCACGACATGCGCCGCCAGACCTGCCATCCCGTTCATAAAACAGAGCCTCGAGTAACCGGTCATCTGCAACACCGTATCGTATAGCCCGAAAAAGGATTGCACCAGAACCGCAACCGCAAGTACAACCAGAACCGGCGCTGCAACGGTAAAAGCATCGCCGAACAGGGCAAGGACGGTACCCGGCATCACCAGCAACAGTATCGCCAGCGGTATGACCATCATCGTCATCCAGCGGCTCACAACCTTGAACAGCTTTTCTATTTCCTTTATCTCTCCGCGGCCGTGCATTCCTGCCAATATCGGGGCTGCGATACCGGCAAAAGCAAGAAAAACCGAACGCATCAAACCGGCGGTCCTCACTGCAGGCTGATACAACCCGACAGTTTCCGTACCGGCATACCAGCCAAGCATAAGGATGTCCAGCCAGTGACTTACCATGCCCATAAGCGCAACCAGCATCAGAGGGCGGGCGTATCGGAGCATCTCCTTTTCTGGTTTTGCACGTAGCAGACATCTTGCCGAAACTCCGGTTATGCCGCGAAGCTGCATCCATATCCAGACAAACCCGGCAAGCGCGGACAAAGGAAGAGAACAAACGAGAGCGAACGATCCACCAACAAAAGCATTGATCAGAATAAAGAGCAGCAACATCCCTCCCGGCACAAGGACTTGCCCGGCAATAATTTTGGGGCGTAGTTTTCCGTATGCCTGAACAGCATGTCCCGCAACGGCAATAAGCACATGAAAAGGTACAGAACAGGCGTAGCAGAGAAGTGTCAGGCGCAGCAGACCGCCGCCGTTGAGCATGGCGGCGAGAAAACCCGAAAAAACAACAAGAAAAAGGATAACCGGCAGAGAAAAGAGCAGGGATGTTTTCAGGGCCGCCGCAATAAGACCTCGCTGTTTATCCGGTCGGGATTCATGCAAATTGACAAATCGAAGCACTCCCGTGTCCAAACCACCTACAGCAAGCACCTCGGCAACCTGGATAACGGCGAGCGAGAGCGCGTAAACACCAAGGGACTCGGCACCAAGCATCGCCGCGACGACAAGGGTGAAAAGAAACCGCAAGCCCTGTCCCGCGACAAATCCCGTAAATGAGAACCCCGCTTCCCTGGCTATGGTTACCTTTTGTTTCATCCCGTTTCCTTTGGTGCCGCACCAACAGGTTCTTTCAGTCTGAACAAAGCAACAGAAACCGCACCCAGCAGCAGCCTGAACGGTGCAAGCAATAGATAGAGAAAAATGCCTGACCATGCCTCGTGTTTGGCAAGCAGTCTCAAAAGCGACAGATTCTTTCGCCAGAGTTTCAGAAGGTCCAGTTCGCCGCCCCCCGAAGCACTCACCCTGTGCCAGACTTTTGATGTGGGCACATAGAGTATCTTTTTCCCGGACTCTCTGATCCTGAGCGACAGATCGACATCCTCACCGTACATTGAAAAGCGCTCGTCAAACCCTCCCGACCGGCTGAAATCCGATGCGCTCATCGCAAGACAACACCCTGTCGCGTAACTTGTCTCGGAAGACACGTCAAAAAGCTTGCCGTCTTTCTTTCGAATACCCCGGTGAGCAACCCGGCCCGTCAGCAGGTTCACCTCACCGCCCGCATACCATATCCATCCATGATAATTCATGAAATATATCCGAGGGACCGTTATTGCAACACTGCCGCGCCGCCGAAGAGGAGCAAGCAACGGTTCGAGAAATCCCGGATCAACAACAGTATCGTTGTTCAGAAAAACAACGTACTCCGCACCTTCTTTCATCGCCTGCCCATGACCTGCATTGCACCCGCCGCCGAAGCCCCTGTTCCTGTCCAGCTTCAGCATGCCGTACTGGGGATACGCCCCCCTGATACGATCTGCCGAATCATCGGTTGAACCATTATCGACAACCAGTACCCTCATGCCCGGAAAATGTACCCCGGAGAGTGATTCGAGACACCGTATCGTATCCCCGGCGTTGTTCCAGTTCACCACGATCACGTGTACCGCGTCTTTTTTGCAGCTCATGAGATCACCTCCCTGGCGAAATCCTCGAATTTGCCAGCAAAAGCTTCCCAGGAAAACTCCCGGGCATACTTTTCGACATTTTCCCCGTAAGGGATGCGTTCTCTGCTGCTCAAAAAACCACAGATACCTTCTGCCAGTGTACCGGGGCCGAGAGGATCAACCACAACGCCGGTCTCTCCCTCACGAACCGCCTCCGGCAGCCCTCCCTTGCCCGAAACGATAACCGGACATCCAAATCCGTATGCCTGCTGAACCACACCGGATTGCGATGCCTCCCTGTAAGGCAGCACCACCGCGTCCGCAGCCGAGAAAAACAACGGCATACGCTCCCCGGAGACAAATTCCGGATATATCTTTACCTGTTCCCCGATACCAAGCTTTTCTATACGTTCCCGGAACTTCTTCTCACCGTAATAAAACTCACCTGCGATAACAAGCTGTGTCCCCGGATGACGACGAATAACCTCCGGCATGGCATCCACCAGAATGTCGAGCCCCTTGTACCTTCTGATGTAGCCGAAAAAGAGAAGCACCCTCCTTCCGGGGTCAATACCGAGCCTGCTGCATGCGGCATCTCTGGAAAGCAACAAGCCGGGCGGGCTGTAAACAGGGTGAAACAAAACCCTTACCGGTACATCCGGATAGGCATTCTCCACCTGACGAGCAACATGTTCAGAAAGGGTTACAATACCGTCAGCGGACCCCATGAGAAGATCCCGAAGCTTCTTTTCGGCAAAAAAACGCTCATGCGAGGTAAAGTTGTGCATCAGCACGATCATTTTTATTCCGGAAACATGCCTGAGCAGCCTGTAAAGAGGAGAGAGCAGGCCAAACCAGTAAGCGCAGATCATGATATCGGGCTGCATGCGCCTGATATGCCGTGCCGCCGAAAACCAGGTCAGAGGATTAAGGAGATCGAGAATAGGGAGAACCCCGTTACCGGGTTCTCGGGAAACCCCCGGTTCATAAACCCCTTTTCCCCCCAGGAGAATACGGGGGTAAAGCCGTTTGAAGGATATTGCCTCTACCTCATGCCCCTGTTTCAGCAGCGTAGCGCGCAAAGCTGTGCTGAACCGGGCGATCCCGCCCTTCAGAGGGAAAAAAGGGCTGACAAGGTCAACATGCAGGGCTTTCAAAGGCGCATCGAAAAAAGAGTTGCCGATAAGATAATTCTATTCAGGGATCTCGACTACGAGCACACAAAAAAACAATACTGAACCTTTACGGGGTCTTCACGAACAGGAGAAATACCGCTATCCTACTGCTCACCAAAACCCTGCTCAAAGAAATCTATCAGCTGCTTCGCAGCTTCCTCTTCATCCTCGCCGTCGAGTTTGAGGATAAGTTTCGTGCCTTTCGGGGCAGCAAGACTCATGACCCCGATAATCGATTTGGCATTTACCTCAGAACCGCGCATTTCAATAAAAAAGTCGGATTTAAACCGTGAGGCGATCTTGACAACCGCCGCTGCCGGTCTGGTATGTAAACCAGCCTGGTTTTTTACAGTAACTTCCTGGATAATCACGTGAATAAAGTCAAAAGTAAAAATTCAAAAGGCAAAAAGCTTGATTACCCCAACACGTTCCATTTTTTCCTGCCGACTGTTCCCCCGTCCAGCTCTTTTATCATCGCAATCTCGTCACAGGCCATGAGCTTCGGGCAGTTGGTGCAGTCACGCCAGATTTTCTGCGGGAACATCTCCTTGCTCACCTCCCGGTAACCCAGGCTGAGAAAGAAATCCGGGCTCAGCGTCAGGACAAAAGCCGTTGTAACCCCTTCTTCCCCGAGAACCTCTTCAGCTTTGCGAACAAGCATGCTGCCAACCCCGCGCCGTTTGAAGGTATCGATAACTGCAAGTGTCCGTATTTCAGCAAGGTGGAGAGTAAAAAACGATATCGCACATGAACCTATAACCGAGCCATTCTGCTCGGCGACAAAAAAATTACGAATATTCTCGATAATATTTTCCGGGGCGCGTTTCAGTATATACCCCTTTTCCGCATAGAGAGAGGTTATACCCCCGATCGCTTCCGCATCTGCAAGACGTGCCGTTCTTATGGTAATATCCGTTGTTATCATGCTTCGTTGCCGTGTTTCTGCAATTTTTTCCATAACTCATCTTTCAGTTCCTCGAGCCCCTGTCCCGTTATGCTCGAAACCTGCAGCACCTGAACGCCGTCCTCAAACACAGGGCATTTGAACTCTTCCGGAACGATATCCATTTTTGTAACCAACAACACCCTCGGCTTGCGCAGCATCTCCGGATCAAACTTTTCCATCTCCTTCAGGAGC
This sequence comes from Chlorobiales bacterium, assembly GCA_022360355.1. GTDB lineage: Bacteria > Bacteroidota > Chlorobiia > Chlorobiales > Chlorobiaceae > Prosthecochloris. The sequence continues at coordinate 5,679 of JAKSCY010000434.1, read as the reverse complement.
ATTGCATATTCAGCTGCTATATCTTCAGACTCCGCGGACACCAGCACGGCAAGCACCTTTGTGCGTTCGATATGCTTCAGAAACTGGAGACCGAGGCCCCTGCCCTCGGCAGCTCCCTCAATAATTCCGGGAATATCGGCCATAACAAAAGAGTTATAGTCCCTGTACTGTACGATACCGAGATTCGGCACAAGCGTAGTAAAGGGATAGTCCGCTATTTTCGGCCGGGCTGCACTCATGGACGAAATAAGCGTTGATTTCCCTGCATTGGGAAATCCCACCAGACCGACATCGGCAATAAGTTTAAGCTCCAGCTCAATTTCAAGACGCTCTCCCTTGCCTCCCGGCTCGGCATATCTTGGCGTCTGGCGTGTGGCCGAGGCAAAATGGGGATTACCCTTGCCGCCCCTGCCACCTTCGGCAACAAGCAGTTCTTCACCATTTTGGATGAGATCGGCAATAAGTTTTCCGCTTCCGGCATTCCTGACAACCGTACCGCAGGGTACGGGAATGACAATATCGTTACCCATTTTCCCATTCTTTTTCGATCCCTGTCCATGAGCACCCCTCCCGGCCTCGTAGTGCTTCCTGTACCTGAAATCGAGCAGCGTGGCCATCTGGCTGTCAGCCTTGAGATAAACATGCCCTCCTCTGCCGCCGTCGCCGCCGTCAGGGCCGCCTTTCGGCACATATTTCTCCCTGCGAAAACTCATACAGCCGTTCCCGCCGTTTCCACCTTTGACATTTATTTTTGCACTGTCAACAAATTTCATAATTCCCTGTTACGATCTCCCCTTTTCACCACTCTTTTTCCCTCACTAGCCCCTCAATTCTATCCCCCGGCCTCCTTTTTGAATACTCACCGGCTTTAGCTATGTTACCTCAAAAGCAAACCGAAAAACCCTCAGCTTCCCGCCAGGTCCCATGAGCAAGAAAAAAGCCACAATAGAGGAGCTTATTGCAAGACTCGAAGAGATAACCGGAGAAATGGAACACCCCGATACCGGAATCGATACATCCATCAAGCTTTACGAAGAAGGGCTTAAAATTGCGGAGATCTGCAGGAAAAGGCTCCAGGACGCACGCCAGAAAATCGAAGTCATCAACCCCGGTGCCGCTACCGAAAAAGAACCTGAAAAGAAACAGGACTACGGCCTTTTCAGCGATTCCTGACAGCTCCGTCCTGCCCTCTTACCCCTCAAGTTTCTGCTTCAGAATCTCATTCACTACCACGGGGTTGGCCTTTCCTTTCATCGCCTTCATGCACTGGCCGACAAAGAAGCCGAAAACTCTGGTTTTTCCGCTCCTGTATTGCTCTACCTGTCCGGAGTTTGCATCAATAACGCCCTGAACAATTTTTTCGATCTCGGCGGTATCCGAAACCTGGGCAAGTCCTTCTTCCTCAACAATAGCCCCTGCATCATCACCGGTTTCCAGCATACGTTCAAACACCTGTTTGGCAATGGTATTATTGATCGTTCCGCCGCCTATGAGACTGATAAGCCCGCCAAGCCGTTCGGGAGGGACAGAGAACGAAGCAACAGAAATGTTCCTCTCCTTGAGCATCCGCAGCACCTCACCCATTACCCAGTTGGATGCAGCCTTGGCATCACTGCATGCACGAACAACCGCCTCGAAATAGTCCGAAACTTCGCGCTCCGCCGTCAGTACTCCCGCATCATAAACGGGGATACCGAATTCCTTCACAAAACGTTCAGCGCGCGCCTCCGGAAACTCGGGAAGCTCCAGTTTAAGGCGCTCGAGCATCTCGTCATCAATCTGAACAGGAACAAGATCCGGGTCCGGAAAGTACCGGTAGTCATGAGCGAACTCCTTGCTGCGCATCGAACGGGTCTCCTGCTTGTCTGCGTCCCAGAGACGGGTCTCCTGAGAAATCGTTCCGCCGCTTTCCAGAATATCAATATGGCGCTGTGCCTCATACTCTATAGCTTTTTCGACATTCTTGAAGGAGTTCATATTTTTGATCTCGGTTCTCGTGCCGTACTCCTCAGCACCTTTCAACCGCACGGAAACGTTGGCGTCACAGCGGAGACTCCCCTCTTCCATATTGCCATCCGATATCCCAAGGTACTTGATAACCTGTCGCAGCTTTTGCAGATACGACGATGCCTCGCTTGCTGAACGGATGTCGGGATAGCTCACTATCTCAAGCAGGGGAACACCACACCGGTTGACATCGATAAAGGTGTCGTCACCGATATCGTGTATGGATTTACCTGCGTCTTCCTCAATATGAATCCTGACAAGCCTTATACTCTTCCGCCCCTCATCGGTATCGACAAGAACCTCTCCTTCGGAGCAGACAGGCTCCTCGTACTGCGAAATCTGGTAACCTCTAGGCAGATCGGGATAAAAATAGTTTTTTCGGGCAAGTACCGATTGCCGGGCAATGGTACAATCCGTTGCGAGGCCAAGTTTGACGGCATCCTCAACAACGCGCCGGTTGAGTACCGGCAATGCACCGGGTAGTGCGAGGCATACCGGGCAGACGTTGGTGTTTGCAGGTTTACCGAACTCTGTCGAGCAGCCGCAAAAAGCCTTGCTGTCTGTGTTCAACTGACAGTGGACCTCAAGGCCCACCACTAATTCATAACCCATACCCGGTACACAATTCGTTGTTCGAAATTATACAAGTCAAAAGGCAAAAGCTAAAGAGCCATCTCGCCAACCGGCCGTCAAGCCAACCAGCTATTCCTCATACGACTCGAAAGAAAACTTCTGACCGCCCACCGAGGCTTCTGCCATAAGTCCGCTCTTGGGCAGTGCAAATATCGCAACACCATCCGAATACTCGCTTTTGGTAGCCACACCCGCCGTGACGGCAATCGCGCTTGCCTGGGCGCTCAACTCATAATTGCCTTTCTTGAAATCTTCGAGATCAGCCTGTCCGCGGAAAAAGATAATTTCCGCAAACGCCTGACCGCCAAGCTGTGGGCCGACATTGATCTGGGTAATCGAAGACCGGCCGATCATGTTGCCCTGCTCATACACATAACCCTTGCCGCGGGCACCTCCCAGCAGCAGTATCCCTCCCTTGTAGACATCAGGAAAAACCGCATAGCCATAGGCCTCATCGAAAAAAATCTGCAGGCTTGGATCTGTTTTCTGAAACAGACGGATCGTCTGCCGCGCATTCTCCTCTTCATGAGGGTTCCATCCTGCAAACACAGGAGCAGTCACCATGCCTGAAAGCACCAGCAGCAATACAAACACATTCCTTCTCATGTTCATAGTATCGATAATTTTAGTTGTTCAATAAACAGAAACCATACAAAACATCCAATGATAATTATCCTCAGGAAAATCATAAACCCGCAGTTGTCAGGCGCTGAACCCCCTTAAAACTCACTCGCTGGAAAGCTCCCTTTTAAGCGCCTCACGTTCTATTTCGAGACGGCGGATCTCACGATTCACCCTGTCGAGCTCTTCCGGGTCACTGTCCATCTCCAGGCGCAGTCTTGCAGAGGCCTCGTCAATAAGGTCGATTGCCTTGTCGGGCAGAAAACGCTCCGAAATGTAGCGGTCGGAAAGCTCAGCAGCTGCAATAATTGCAGAGTCCATGATACGGACACCGTGATGGATCTCGTACTTTTCCTTAAGACCACGCAAGATAGATACCGTATCCTCGACGCTTGGCTGATCAACCATAACCGTCTGGAAACGCCTTTCGAGAGCAGCATCTTTTTCAATGTGTTTGCGGTACTCGTCAAGCGTTGTTGCGCCGATACATCGCAACTCACCGCGTGCCAGTGCCGGCTTGAGAATATTAGCAGCGTCAACCGCACCTTCGGCAGAGCCTGCCCCGACAAGCAGATGCATCTCGTCAATGAAAAGAATAACCTCTCCGTTGGAATCCTGCACTTCCTTGATAACCGCCTTGAGACGATCCTCGAACTCGCCCCGGAACTTCGCCCCGGCAACCAGCTGTGCAATATCAAGCGCCGCAATCTGCTTGCTTCTCAGGTTCTCGGGAACATCACCGGCAACAATACGCTGCGCAATACCCTCGGCAATAGCCGTTTTACCGACACCTGGATCACCGATCAGGACAGGGTTGTTTTTGGTCCTCCTGCTGAGGATCTGCAAAATTCTCCTGATCTCTTCGTCACGCCCTATGACCGGATCGAGTTTCCCCTTGCGAACGAGGTCGTTCAGGTTACGCGAATATTTTTTCAGTGAATTGTAGGTATCTTCCGCCGTCTGACTGGTAACACGCTGAGAACCCCGAATGCCTGCCATGACCTTGAGAATAGCATCACGATTCAGGCCGGCATCCCTCATCACAGGAGAAACCTTGACACCGGCTTCGCTCATGGCAATAAAAAGATGCTCCGAGCTGATGTATTCGTCTTTCAGGCTCTCCGCCTCTTTCAGGGCAACATCAAAAACCTTTCCCGTCTCCTGTGATATATACTGGCCGGTCGCAGACGCTCCGGTAACTTTCGGAATACGATCGAGCTCACGGTCGAGAACAGAAAGCAGAGTATCGACCTGCACCTCGAGTTTCTGCGCTATCTGAAACCCGATATTCCCGCTGTCACTCAGCATGACATGGAGAAGATGAGCCGGCTCTATCTGCTGATGCCGCCTGCTGCCTGCAAGCGTTGCTGCAGACTGCAGGGCCTCCTGCGCCTTTACTGTAAACTTATTCGGATCAAACTGCATATTGTTTCAGAACTTTAATGATTATCTTTATAAAAAAAATAACGAAACATCTTCTTTTCTGCCCATGTATAACAATGTTAAGACAAAAAAAGTTAAAGTTGCAACATGGAGCGGGCTTGAGGACAAAAAGCCCTGCTACGCACTGGTTGCAGATGTCGATCTCGTCGTTATCCGTTATGGCGACGATGTTTCGGTACTTTACGGAAGATGTCTCCACCGTGGTGCCCTCATGGCCGACGGGCATATCAATGGAAAGAATCTGCTTTGCGGCGTACATGGCTGGGATTACCGTTATGATACCGGTATAAGCGAATATAACAACAAGGAGACCCTGCATAAATTCTCAGCATGGATCGACCATAAAACAGATGCCGTCTACGTCGATGAAGCTGAAATTGTTCAGTGGTCCCGTGAGAACCCGCAGCCCTGGAACCGAAACACCTACCAGGGACTCTATGCCGACATGCATGGCGGCCCGGAAGAACCTTTCAACAGCTATATCCACAACCTGGCCTCCACGGACCCCTCAGCATTCAGTGTTCACGGTCCGGTGTCCGCCATGGGTGTTCCCATGACCGAACTCCCCCGATGGGAAGACATTCAGGTACTGACCGCGCAGCTCGCCTGCCCGCCCCTGCTCGAAGAAGCACCTGTCGGGACAAACCTTGTGGTCGGACCGAACGCAAAAAAACCACTTGAGCTCAGTATCCCGATCCTTGTCAGTGACATGAGCTTCGGAGCGCTTGGTAGAGAAGCAAAGATAGCGCTCTCCAGAGGAGCAGAGCTTTGCGGCACCGGAATATGCTCCGGTGAAGGCGGAATGCTCGAAGCCGAACGCGCAGAAAACTCGCGGTACTTTTATGAACTTGCCCCTGCAGAGTTCGGCTGGAATATCGAACAGGTTACCCGATGCCAGGCGTTCCATTTCAAGGCAGGGCAGGCAGCAAAAACCGGAGTCGGGGGCATGCTGCCCGCCGACAAGGTGAGCGGTGA
>JAKSCY010000825.1 GCA_022360355.1 Chlorobiales bacterium | reverse complement strand
CTAAAATCCTGAGATTCATGTCGAAATCTCCCTCTGTAACCTGCAGGAGTGGGAGCGGGATCAGGGATAAAGCGGGCACTTCTATTTTGTGTTTTATGTATTTTTCTACTGTTTTACCCTTTTTATTTGTCTCCAGATAAGGCGTTGAATACGTAAAGGCAACCATTTTGAGTTTGCCCCAATTTACAACGTCCTCGTCAATGGATTTTTTAAGGGTTTTATCCCGGTCGAAACCATATTTCCTGATGTATTCAACGAACTTTATCGCAGCCATAAAGTCAGCATCGACAGTAGCGATGATCGGTGCCGCAAAAAGATCGTGCAAATTGACAATTTGGTAATAATTTGTGTAATCCGGATCTGCCATTTTTCCTTCCTATTTTTCCGCTGGAACCAGTCGATAGCTGGTTGTTTCCATTCCATCTGATGTCTTTTCGACGTTGACTACCCATGTGTAATCTCTCAGTTCCACTTTGATTCTCAAGGATCCAGAGGCTTCAGGCGATATCGCCTGCACAGTGGGTGAATCGGTGATCACTTCAAGTGTTGGATCCTCATAGAGTGTCTGCACTGCGTCTAAACCGCTTTCTATATGTTCGAGCCAGTTCTTCATCCTGTTGCTGAAGAGCTTTCTGCTAACTTCGATCAGTTCATCGATTTGTGGTAATTTTCGAATGTCTGGATGCTTGAAAAAGTATGTTTCGATCGAATCCTTTATGACCTGAGCAGTTCTGTTGAGATCAAGCTTTTTCGTTCTACTATCGAGTAAATAATGCTGATTGCTGATTAATTCTCTGGTGATATTAGATGCTAGGTAGTAAACAATGGGATCATCAGTAATATTCTCAAGTAATTCAGCATTTTCCTTCGATACCTCACTGTATGAAAGTATGGCGTTTGCAAAGGATTTCGTTATGTCTCCGGCTATTACATGCGAAGAGACCTTAAACGATTCGTTTGCGGCAATTATGAAGTCCTCCAGTGTGTTGTTGTTCCAGGATACGTCGAGAATACCCAGGTGCAGATCAAGTTCAAGTTCATGGAACAAGCCATTCGGAACTGGCAATTCAATCAGGAGCGGATCCTTTTTATAGATTTTGGCCAGTTTAACCGTGTAGAGATTTGACATATTCTGGGCCTGAGCAACATCCCGCAAAATAGCAGCTATGAGTTTGCTCAATGGAGATGGTTTTGGTCTGGACTTTCCTTCTTCGGGATGAGATGGATCTCCGGTGCTTTTATTCTTCTTACCATTCATAGTGATATATTTGTTCTCGTATTTAAATCAACCCTGCGAATCCCAATAACATGAATCATGTGGGCATGCCTGAGCATGCCCACATGACGTGCAAAAATTCGGAACATCTCATCAAGCGACAGTAACGTCCACTTGTATTGATGTTGCTCCGGTTGTCGCGATACCGATTTTTGTCTGAGCGCTAGAAGCCGCTCCTGCTGCTTTCTTTACTGTAACAGTCGCTTCACCGGAAGCATTGGTCGTGCCGGTAGGTGAGTCGAGTTCAGCAATCGTCTCATCTTCCGAAGTGAAGTTCACTATTGCACCATCAACCGGATTACCTTCTGAGTCGTTG
>JAKSCY010000256.1 GCA_022360355.1 Chlorobiales bacterium | reverse complement strand
GTGATGCATTATAGCACCACGATTTTTTGCCCCTTCGGTTATCAGCGAGGAGCCAAATTGCCTGAGGAGTTCCCGCACAGTTTTCGATTTGAAATCACTTTCCCGCCTGACCATCCTGTATTTGCCGGGCATTTTCCGGAAGAACCGGTGGTTCCGGGTGCGCTGCTGCTGGCTCGCGTGGCCGCCGGCATTCAAGCATCCGGGCAGTACGCAGTGGCCGGTGTTTCATCGGCACGGTTTACCCAGCGTATCAAGCCCGGACAGACCGTCGTCGTGGATTGCCGCATAAGTGATTCCGGCAATGCCCGGTTTCAGTGTACCGTCACCGGCCATATGGTGGCCCGCGGTGTTTTCGACGTCACTGCGGGATGATGGAAGCGCAAACCTTGTATCAGGCGCTGCCGTACGACGGACGAATCTGTCTGATCGAAAGCGTTTTGCGCTGGGACACAAACAGTATCGTCTGTTCGGCAGCCAGCCATCTGGACGAGCGAAACCCCCTGCGGGAAGCAGGCGGCCTGCCGGTACTCGCCGGCCTGGAGTATGCCGCCCAGGCCTGTGCACTACATACCGTGCTCTGTGCGGGGTCCACACAGGCAAACCACATGAACACGTCGGCATTGTCCGTTGCGACTGTTCGGGGAATCAGCTGGTCTGTCGAACGTCTTGATGTAGCGGACGATCCCCTGGAAATAACGGCAACCCCGCTGCTCAGGCAGACCGACGCGGTGATGTACGAATGTGCCGTAACCGCGGACGGGAAAGAACTATTGTCCGGACGGATAGGGTTGATGAAATAGGCCTAGTCCTTTTTCAGCACGTCCCGGCCGCTGATCAGATCTTCCAGGGACGGCGGCGAATGTTCCGGGCCCATGCGTCCGGTCTTCAGGCGCTGCACGTAATCCTTGTAGGCTAGCATCGCCTGCCGGCCGAAGAGCCACATGATTGGCACGTTTACGAATAGCATGACGCCCGTACCGAGTCCGGTCAGGTTGTCCAGCTCAGTGGAAGTCTTCACGAAATCCATTGTGGCGATGATGGTTAGGGCGCAGAAAATCAGCTTGTAGGGCATGATGGCCCGCTCGCCTCCCAGATAAAGTGCGCTTTGCTCGCCGTAGTAACTCCAGGAAATCAGCGTCGAGAAGGCGAAAAGCCAGACGGCAAAAGTGACCAGCCATTTCCCCAGCCCGGGCGTCACGGAATCGAAAGCCTTGGCGGTGAGCGTGGCGCCCACATAGTCGAGATAAATACCGCCGTCCGTCACCGACGGTTCGACGCCGCTGGTGATCGTATCCCAGCCAATCCAGAAACTGCCGTTTTCATCGGTGAGCACGGTACCGCTCAGCCGGTGCAGGTTATTACCGCTTTGCCGGTTCGCTTCTCCTTGCAGCACGGTAAATACCCGGTCCTCGACCAGCCAGCCCCCATTGATACGCTCGGGTGCCGGCATGGTTGCCAGACTCCATTCACCGGGCGCGACTTCCAGCACTTGCGGTGCCACGGTCATGCGAGCTTCTGCAGGGCGATTCCACACGCCCGTGCTGAGGATAACGAGCGCAGTCAGCGTGCACACCACCAGGGTATCGATAAACGGCTCGAGACCGGCCACAACGCCTTCCCGCACCGGCTCATCGGTCTTGGCGGCGGAGTGCGCGATCGGCGATGTGCCTTGACCGGCCTCATTGGAAAACAGCGCGCGTTTCATACCGAACAGAAAAGCATAGCCCATGGTGCCGCCAAGAAATGCACCGGTAGCTTCCAGGGGGGAAAACGCCGCCTTGAAGATCAGGGCAAACATCCCGGGAATTTCGCTGAGGTTCACGAACAAGACGTAGATGCCCGCCAGGAAATAAAGTAGCACCATGATGGGTACCAGGCGTCCTGCCACCGCACCGATGCGCTTGATGCCGCCGATAATGACCGCCCCCACCAAAATGGCCAGAACGATTCCGGAAAAAATACTGGGAATGCCGAAATACACTTCGGTGATCTCCCCCACATTCCAGGCCTGAAACATGTTGCCGCCGGTGGCGGTGGAGATCAGGCAGGTCACACAGAACAAGATGCCGATGCCCTTGCCCAATCCCGCCAATTGAGGCGAGCGCATGGCCAACCCCTTGCTGATCACCCACATGGGGCCTCCATGGGGATTGTCCGGGTCATCGGTGTTTCTGTAGAGCATGGAGAGGGTGACTTCCGTGAGCTTGATGGACATGCCG
>JAKSCY010000123.1 GCA_022360355.1 Chlorobiales bacterium | reverse complement strand
TCCTGAAGCTGACCGTCAATTACCTGATATGAAAAATTGATATTCTCATTAACGAGTGCTGCAGTCGAAAGTTCAACTACTGCGTCAACTTGATTACCAATAATAGCGGCATTGGGTGGTGAAGTCTTAAAGCTATCGCTCCAAAGACTAACTATTTCACTTGCTGTCGTCTGACCCGCTTCACGATATGGACTATTAGTGAACCATTCCACTAAATCTGGATTAACACTCAACGTGTTGCCCTCAACTGTTGCTTCGCCGCGAACAACATAAAGCATTGACACTTCTTCAGTTCGGGGAGATTGTTGTTTTATTAGAACTGCAGCAAGTACTGCTACAGCTAGTGCTAGTACCACCACTATTATGGTGGTAAGATTTTTGTTTTTTAGCATAGGATTGTGGTTTTTTATTTTAATTATTTGATAGCCAGCGTTTACTTGTAATGCGGGTCATTAGTGGATCGCATTTCGGTGTATATATATTTGCTGACCAACATCATTTCCGGTTGTCAAGTCTATAAAAATTGATGCTGTTCCCAGATCACCGTTAGGCAGTTCACCATAAATAACTCCATATTCAAAATTGAGCTTGCAATTGTTAAATGTTGCTTGATCAATCTCCACCACTGCATTTACATCACTGCCGATAATGGCAGCATTCGGCGGTGAAGCCTTAAAGTCTTTGTTCCATAAATCAACTAAATTATCTGCGCTCATCTTTCCAGCCTTGCGAACTGGCCTGTCAGCGAACCAATGAATATGTTCTGGAGCAATACTCAAAGAGTTGTTCTGAACCGACGTTTCTCCATGAACTACATAGAGCAGAGAGACATTGTCCTTACCAGGTGAAAAGTATTGTTTCTGTATTATTACTGCCACAGCTAACACCACTAGAATAAATAATAACACAAAAACAATAACTAAAGCTTTATTGTTTTTCATCACGATTTATTTGTTGAACTTAATAATAATTATGTATCTAAATTAAATTGACTTTGCTATAGTTTCTGAACTGTGCCCCAGCTGGGTGCGATTGCCTGCCTTTTACCCCGTTCGTCTTGCACTTGAACCGCTCATGACAATAAATCGAGGTGCTCTAAAAAGTTCCATGCCGGCAAGCTGGAGACTGGACACTCTCGCAGTTACTGTCAATAAAAAGACTGGCATTCTTGAAAGATGAAAGAGCGTTCCCTTCAAGTATTCGGACGCTGCAAATCAGAACATTGCCTTTGATCTCAAGATTTTTGATTTCTACTACAATATTATCGTTACCCTTTGGGGTATATATCGATAATACGCCATTTGGAGGATCGGCTTTGAAACTATCAGAGCCCTTGTTGTAGCTGAAAAGAAAATCCTTGAGACTCATATGCCCAGCTATTCTGGCTGGTCGATCGGAGAAATAAACAACCATGGGAATATCTGTTAACCTCAATGTCTCGCCTGCGAGTGATCCTGACCTGGCGCTCAGAACATAAAGAAACGCTGGATTTTTTTTACTCGATATCACATGTTCCGCCATAACTGCTGTTGAAGTCAAGATCAGCATTAGACAGACGGAAAACATTTTTTTCATTGGTTCCTCCTGTTTTTATATGGCTTTTCGAGCGGCCTGTCTTTAAAGTACAGCAAATCTCCGTTGAACCAATCAGATTTGGTCCCCTGTCCACTTCTTCTTTGAATCGTTGTCGCTTTTGGCGATTTGTTTGGCGTGAACGGATATGGCGATGCCATCGTTCAAGTGCTATACTGTCAATAAAAAGTCCGGGAGGATTTCAATGTCAAACACTATGCAGAGCAAGGTGATCCTGATTACCGGAGCATCGTCTGGTATCGGCAAAGCTACAGCTGAAAAGCTGCTGGCAGAAGGGCATATTGTGTACGGTGCCGCCCGCCGTGTTGAGCAGATGGGAGGTTTGAAAGAGAAAGGCGCTCATGTTCTGAAAATGGATGTTACGAATGAACAGGACCTCGTAGATGGAGTCGGGAGGATCATGCAGGAGCAGGGATGTATCGATGTCTTGTTTAATAACGCTGGTTATGGTCTGTATGGTGCCGTGGAAGATATTCCTCTCGAGGACGTACGCCAGCAGTTCGAAGTGAACCTTTTCGGCCTTGCACGGCTGACCCAACTGGTGCTTCCTTCGATGCGGGAACGCAAACGGGGGAAGATTATCAATACCTCGTCGATGGGCGGCAGGATCTATACGCCGCTCGGAGCATGGTACCACGCAACAAAGCATGCTCTTGAAGGGTGGTCTGATTGTCTTCGTTTCGAGCTTTCGCAGTTCAACATCGATGTGGTGGTCATCGAGCCCGGCATTATCGAAACCGGTTTCGGCGATGTGCTTTCTGCCCCAATGCTGGAATATTCCGGGGAAGGCCCATACGGACAAATGGCCGAAAAGATTGCCGAAGGAACACGTAAGTCATACGACTCCGGCGGCGGTTCTCCAGCATCGGTGATTGCAGATGTCGTTTCGAACGCTGTTGCAGCCAGAAAGCCAAAAACACGCTATGTTGCCGGAAAACTGGCTAGGCCTTTGATGTTTATGCGAAAGTATTTCGGGGACCGCATTTTTGACCGGATTCTGGCAAGCCAGATCGGATAAGATGTTATGATTTGATTGTGAGTATGTCAAGTGCCAATGTCTTTACCATCAATCCCGGGTGGAGAGTTCTTCTCAATGATCTGGGATTACATCCCCTCGAGGTCCTGCGCAAGGCGGGGCTACCCGAGGATCTTTTTTCAAGAAAAGATGCCGTGCTCGATACGGCTGAGTATTTCAGGTTCTGGTATGCATTGGAGGAGTCTGCTGATGATCCTTTGCTTCCCCTCAGAATAGGATCGGCAATTTCCGTAGAGGCGTTCGACCCACCGATTTTTGCCGCTCTGTGCAGTCCGGATCTCAATGCCGCTCTTCAGCGGCTTGCCCGTCATAAAAAATTGCTTTGTCCAATGGCGCTCCATGTTAGTGTCACTGATCGGTCAAGCATGCTGGAGATCGAATGGCTCGATGTCACCGCTGAGCCGCCTGGATCGCTGATAGCCGTCGAACTGGTTTTTTTCGTACAGTTGGCTCGAATAGCTACAAGGCAAAGAATTTGTCCTCTTGAGGTTTCGGCGCCGTTGCAACTGGAGCCGGAAAATGACTATACCGAGTATTTCGGTGTTCCG
>JAKSCY010000740.1 GCA_022360355.1 Chlorobiales bacterium | reverse complement strand
TGAAATCCTTCAGATTTGTAATGGGTTTGTGGGACCATGCGAACTGGTCGGCGGGAATGATTCCGCATGGCATTACGTTGCCGAAATCGGCGTACATCTCGTTGAGCAGTTTCAATCCGTCACTTTCGTAATACCAAGCCAGATTCGCGATGGGGTCCAATCCCGCTGGAACCGTTGTAAAAAGAGCGGCCGATTCATTCTTGCCTGCAAAATAGGCCGCCGATGAGTGAGCCGCCTGGACCGCGCCCGACTCGGTCGCGTCGTATACCTCCAAAGGTCCCATGATAGCGCCGGCCGGAAATGCCTTGACGGTAAGTCGGCCTTTGCTCATGGCGGTGACGGTCTCGGCGAAGAAATCGGCCGCCCACTGCAGGATGGTACCCTTGGGCCACGAAGTAGGCATGCGCCAGGTGATGGTATCGGCCCAGGCTTGGGCGCCCGTCATCGCAACCAGAATTAGCGTTATCCCTATGGCCCTTGCGATCTTGGCTTTCATACGAACCCCTTTTCTTTGCTGGTGCTCTCTGAGGTCTTTCACAGACAGCACTGTTGTTTCGGCTGCTCAAGCAATGCCGTGCAACCGGCCGTTCGTTTACGATTTAATCTCTTCCAAGTAACTGTAGATCGTGTATTTGGTCACGTGTAGCTTCTTTGCCACGTCTTTCACCGCACCTTTGGCTCCGAAGACACCTTGTTCGTAAAGGCGTGAGACGATGGCAACTCTGTCCTGCTTCTTCATGGCCGCCACGGAGCACGGGTATTTTTCGACCTCGTTGTCGATCATGGCACGAATGGCGTACACGATGTCCTCTGAATGCGTCTCATCAATGTCGTTGGTCTTTCCGGTAAGACAGAGTTCCCCGAGTACTTGACCTGCTCCCATCAGGTCACTCAGATCGAAATTGATGCACAGAGCCGCCACCGCTTCCCCCTTCCGATCACGGAATAGGACCGTGGTTGATTTCAGTGGCTTGCCGTCTGAACTCTGCGAGGAATAGTTTACAAGTGCATCCTCTTTTGTACCGCTCTTAAGAAGCTTGAGCCCTTTGTCTCCCCAACGTCCGTCGAGCACCGAACTCCCGTCTTTCCTTCCTGTAACGTGACCGTTTTCAATCTTGACGACCGACCTGTCAAGATGACGCAAGTCATGAAGCACGACTTCACATCGTGATCCGAAGGTGTCGGCCAACGCTTTGACGAGCGGAGTCAGCAGACTGAGGATAGAATCCACGTTTGTTTCTGTTTCAGCCATCAAAATCCCTCAAGGTTTGGCTCTGACGAAAGCCAAATCAGCCTACCGAACGGAGGAGTTT
>JAKSCY010000045.1 GCA_022360355.1 Chlorobiales bacterium | reverse complement strand
GGAAAAATCATTTTCAATGAAATCAACACGATCCCCGGATTCACCGGCATAAGCATGTACCCCATGCTTATGGAAAATACCGGTATAAGCTTTATGGAAATTATCGATAAATTACTGCGGCTTGCTTTGGAAAAAACCGTTGCATAACCTAAACTACAGCGTGAGTTACCCGATTCACATTGTCGCGGCCAAGCAGGAACACCTCCATTATTGCTCGCCCCCGGTGTTCCTGGACATTGAATATTCAGGTAATTTCGTCAACCCCCGTTTGTCTTTTTGCTTTTCGATAACGACGAATCATGATAACCGATCCACACCTTTTCTTTGCGGATATTTCGCTTGATCTCACCAGGGGCGAATACTTTGCCGGGATGCAAAAACTTGAAGCGGAAAGCGATAACTTTCAGGATTTTTATACATTTCACCTTCTTCATGCCCGCGCACTGAAAGGAATGCAACGCTTTCAGGAAGCGTTGACTTCTCTGAAAACATGCTGCCGGATAGCACCGCACAATGAAGTTGCATGGAAAGAGCTGATAGAAGTTCATTTTCTCCTGCTGCAAAGCCCCGTTGACGACCTTGCATCAGAGCTTGAAGAGCTTTCAGCCGCTCTGGCGGGCTTTGAACCACCGAAAACGTTTGAAACAAGCGACCCGACACCACTCAATGAACAGAAACAGCCTTTTTCCGACGACGACAGTATTCCTGTTCCTACGGAAAGTCTTGCCGCACTTTTTACCGAACAAGGCGCCTACAAAAAAGCCATAAAAGTCTATACCGACCTCATCCAGCTCAACCCTTCGAATGCGGATACGTATAAAAACGAGATTTCTTTACTCCTCGATAAACTTTGAAAGCCTTGCACGAGTTTACAGTTACCGCATCACAGAAAAGAAAGTGACATGCAGACACTATGCAGATATGTATATTTATTGAAATTCTGTGTTTGCGATGCTGATTAAACATTTTGAAATCCAGTGACGATACTATTGACCCGGATGTTTTCCGTCTTTTTTCTCGCTGCAGTTATCCTGCAGTTGTTGTTCGCGCCTCCTGTTTCCGGCGCTGTACCGGGCAAAAAACAGCTTACACTGCGTGAATGTGTTGACATTGCACTCACCAACGCCTCAGCGATAAAAAAAGCCGAACATGCCACCAGACTTGCAGGCAGTGACCTTCTGAAAAGTTACGGGCAGTTTTTACCGAAGCTTTCCGTCTCAACCGGATATACACCTGTTTCACTTGCGAGAACCTATTCCGACCCATCGACCGGATCGGTAGTGAAAACAAAAACCGAACGTGTCGATTTGGCCCTGACAACCTCGCTCAACCTGTTCAACGGCTTCCAGGACTATGCTTCCCTGCAGGCAGCAGTCAGTCGGCGAGAAGCTGCAGGACTTTCTCTCTCAAGAGCACGCCAGATTATCATGTATGATGTCACCCAGGCATATTACCAGGTTCTCCTCAACAGGGAACTTCTGAAAATAGCCAGGGAGAATTTCTCATCGTCGCAAGACCAGCTTCAACTCACGAAGCGCCAGTACGAGATCGGGATAAAACCCGTTACCGATTACTACCAGCAGCAGGCTGAAACAGCAAACGATGAACTGACGGTAATCAAAACGGAAAACGAACTGCGTCAAAGCAGACTCGAACTTCTCAGAAGGCTGCGGATTGACCCGGAGGAAGAAATTACCGTTGCCGAAATTCCGACAGATTCCCTTCTGAAGCTCCCCAGGAATCTTGACCGTGACAGTCTTGTATCACAAGGCCTTGCAAGCAGGCGAGACCTGCAGAGTTCCACACTATCCGCCAAGGCTGCAAAATGGGAGATAACGCGTGCTGCAGCGCAACGGTACCCGAAGCTCGATCTGACATTCAGCCTGAACACCGGAGGGTACCCCTATTATACAACAACAGCAACGGACATTCCACCTTCCAGCTATGACTATCCTCCGCTTTCCGACCAAATCTCCGACCTGACCGGTTACTCACTGAGTCTTTCGATGAACTGGTCTGTTTTCGACGGCTTTCTCACCCGGCACAACGTCGAACAGGCAAAAATCAACTACCTGAACCAGAGCCTCGACGCTGCCGATCTCGAACACGACATAGCGATCGATATTCAGCTTGCTGCAGACAGTTACGGCGCTGCATTTACACAGATAGAAACTGCAAGACAGGGACTCAGGGCGGCAGAAAAAGCTTTTGAAACCGTCAAGAAAAAATATGACCTCGGGGCAGCCAGCTTTGTGGAATCCAATGCTGCAAAAGCGGCGCTTGTCAGCGCACGCTCCGAATACTCACAGGCGACCTATAATCTTGCCTTGCAGAAAAATATCCTTGACTTTGCCACAGGCAACATTTCACCTGACTGAATCCTGAAAAACCACGATGACAAAAAACAAAAAAAAGCAACAGCGCAAAACCATCATTATCATCGTCTCGTGCATTCTCGCAGCGGGAAGTGCTGTTGCATTCTGGATATCGTCACAATCCGACAAGATCGACGTATCCATAGAGCAGGTTTTCAGAAAAGAGGTTGTTCACTATGTCACTGCAACAGGAAAAATCGAACCTGAGCTCGAAGTCACTATTTCTCCTGATGTATCCGGCGAGATCATAGAACTCCATGTAAAGGAAGGCGAAACGGTTCAAACCGGCGCGCTCCTTTTCAAGATCCAGCCCGACGTCTATATCAACCAGGTTGAACAGAACAGAGCACGGCTCAATCTTGCCAAATCCCAGAGTCTTGAATCAAAAGCAAGAAAACTAAAAGCCGAGGATGAGTTCCGCAAGGCCTCGATCCTCTATAGCGACAAACTGATATCGGACTCGGACTACCTTACCGCGAAAACCAATGCAGAAGCTTCCAGAGCTGCTTATGAAGCCGCCCTTTTCACAATCAAGCAGAACGAAAGCCTTCTTGATCAGTCACTTGAGCAGCTCAAGAAAACAACTGTTACGAGCCCCATGAACGGCACCGTTATTGCCCTTGACAGCAAGCTGGGAGAAAGGGTTGTCGGAACAGGCCAGTTTCAGGGAACAAATGTGCTGCGAATAGCGAATCTCGACAGCATGCAGGTTGAGGTCGAAGTTAATGAAAACGATATCGTCAATGTCAATAAAAGTGACAGTGTCATCGTCAGCGTCGATGCATTCGGTGAAAGACAATTCAACGGTGTCGTCAACGAAATCTCCAACTCAGCCATAACCCAGTCCGAAGGCACCCAGGAAGAGGTCACCAACTTTTCGGTTAAAATACGCATACTCAACCATAACCGCCTGCTCAAACCCGGCATGAGCGCGACAGCGGATATCGAAACGGAACGGGTTCAGAACGCGCTTGTTGTTCCCATTCAAAGTGTTACGCTCAGAGAAACGGATCCGGATGGAACTCATTTGCAGGGGAAGAAGCAGAAACCTGCAGAAAAAGAAGAGCGTAATGGGAACAGCACTCCCTCGCTTCAGCATACCGGCAGCCGTCAGGGTGTCTTTGTTGTTGAAAACAATACTGCCCTGTTCAGGCCTGTCGAAACCGGAACAACGGACAATACCCACATTGTTATTCTGCAAGGAGTGCACGAAGGGGAAAACGTGGTTTCCGGGAGTTACACGGCAATAATCAGACTCCTGAAGGACGGAAGCAGGGTAAAGCTGAAAACCGAGTGACAGGACATGGATAACACCCTTATCAGAATGGAGTCGCTCTGCAGGTTCTACGAAATGGGCGACCAGACAGTCAAAGCGCTCGACAACATCGATCTCTCGTTCAACCGCAACGAATATGTGGCGATCATGGGACCTTCCGGCAGCGGGAAATCGACCCTTATGAATATTATCGGATGCCTCGATACCCCTTCATCGGGCACCTATGAACTCAACGGACAAAGTGTTTCGGGAATGGATGATGATGAGCTTGCCAGAATACGCAACAGGGAAATCGGGTTTGTTTTTCAGACCTTTAACCTGCTTCCCCGTCTCGACTGCCTGAGAAATGTCGAACTTCCTCTCATCTATGCAGGCATCGACGCCGAAGAACGTTTCGACCGTGCTCTGGATGCGCTGGAACGGGTGGGGCTCGGCGACAGGGTAAACCACAAACCATCCGAGCTCTCCGGCGGACAGATTCAAAGAGTGGCTATTGCAAGAGCGCTTATCAACAACCCGTCCCTGATCCTTGCCGACGAGCCTACGGGAAATCTCGATACGTCCACCAGCAGGGATATCATGACCATTTTCAGCGAGTTATCCGAAGCGGGAAACACCATCATTCTCATCACGCATGAGGAAGATATCGCGCAATATACCCGCCGGTTTATCCGTTTGCGTGACGGGAAAATAGAAAGTGACACTCATGCGCCGATTCTGGAATGAAACATATGAAAGCCTGCTGATGGCGTTCGATCAGATCAGAGGCAATAAAACCCGGTCGTTTCTCACCGCACTCGGCGTCATCATCGGTATTGTTTCCATCACCATGATGGGAACAGCCATCAACGGTATAGACGCCGGTTTTGAAAAAAGCCTTTCGATGCTCGGTTATGACGTCATATACGTTCAAAAAGGTTCCTGGGGAAGCATGGGGCAATGGTGGCGTTTCAGAAACAGGCCCGACCTGAAAACCGAGTATGCAGACCAGATAAACCGTATCATCGCAGATAATCCCGAGTCCGGACTTGAAATTGCCGTTCCCCAGATGTCATCCTACAGGGCGTCTGTAAGCTATAAAGACAGAAACCTCCAGCAGATTTTTGCTTTCGGCACAAGCGCCGACTACCTGCGAACCGCGTCGGGCGATCTGTCCGAAGGAAGGTTTTTCCTTCCTCATGAATCGGAAAGCGGGTCGATGGTATGCCTGATCGGTGATGATATCGCTACCGGTCTCTTCCCGAACGAATCCGCAATCGGCAAAGACATAAAACTGAAAAACCGGAAGTTCCGTGTTATAGGGGTGTTTAAAAAACAGGGAAAGTTTCTCGGGCTGTTCAGCTTCGACAACCAGATCATCACCCCCCTGAACGCATTCAGGAAGGTCTTCGGCAACAGCGGATATGTAACCATACGGATAAAAACAAAGGAGAAAATCAAGGTTGCCGACGCCAGAGAGGAAATCAGGGGTATTATGAGAAGACTGAGGAGACTCCCGCCCGGTAAAACAGACGATTTCTCCATCAATGAACAACAGGCATTCAAAAGCCAGCTGGACCCGATCAAGAACGGCATCGCCATCGCGGGCATTTTCATTACCGGGATGTCCCTTTTTGTCGGGGCAATCGGCATTATGAACATCACCTTCGTCAGTGTAAAAGAACGGACCAAGGAGATCGGCCTGCGAAAAGCTCTCGGCGCCAGAAGAAGAACGATACTGATGCAATTTCTCATTGAATCGCTCAGCATCTGTCTTCTTGGCGGCCTTACCGGTCTCGTGATCGCAATCTCGATTACAGCGGCAATAGAAAAAATTCTGCCGGATTTCCCTATACAGTTTTCTTTACTGCTTATCGTGATCAGCCTCATTGTTTCGGTTCTTACAGGGATTGTCTCGGGACTCGCCCCTGCAATATCCGCCTCCAGGCTTGATCCGGCCGATTCACTGAGGTATGAATAAAAAGAGTGTTGATTTGTTGGACTGTTGAATTGTATCGAGTACGGGGGCTCCCTGTTTTGACTTTTGCCTTTTTACCTTTGACTTGATTTCATGAAACTGCGTGAAACTGTCATACAGGCCGCCTATTCGCTAAGGGCGAACAAGCTTCGTTCATGGCTGACCACCATGGGTGTAGCTGTCGGGGTTTTCTCCATTATCGCCGTTATGACGGCTTTGCAGGCTGTTGACCGGTCTGTGGCAAGCGGCCTTTCGAGCCTCGGTTCCAATACGTTCGAGATCCAGAAATATCCTGCAACGTTTTTCGGCGGGCATGGAAGAAGCCGGTTCATCAACCGCCCGGATATCACTTATGAAGAAGGGCTTGCATTTAAAAACCTGATGGGAAAAAAAGTTGATCGGATCGGTCTGAAGGTTTCCAGATCAGGCAACCAGGCCATATATGCAAACCGATCGACAAATCCGGATATAACCCTGTTCGGGGCGGACGAAAACTTCGCTTCTGCAAACGGCTTCGATATAGAAAACGGGCGGAACCTTGTAAAAAACGATATACGTTTTTCAAGAAATGTTGCGATCATCGGCAGGGACGTTCTGAATACACTTTTTCCCGGTGGAGAAAATCCGGTGGAAAAACAGATCAAGGTCAATGGAAAGCTTTACCGCATTATCGGGGTATTCATGAACAAAGGGGCCGCATTCGGCCAAAGTCAGGATAATCTCATCGTTATCCCGATAACCCGGTACCTGGCCCATATCGACATAAAAAAAAGTATCAGCGTCACCGTTGAAGCTGCCTCTCAAAAAGAGTATCAGGCAACCATCGACCAGGCAATCGGGGCTATGCGAATTGCAAGGGGGCTGACCATCAAAGATCCAAGCAATTTCGAACTTCGCACGAACGAAGCCCTGGTGGAGTCATTTCGGGAGTTCCAGCGCACCATCAGCGTCGGTGCATTCATCATAAGTTTTATGGCTCTTGTTACCGCAGGAGTCGGTATCATGAACATCATGCTGGTAAGCGTCACTGAACGCACAAAAGAAATCGGTGTTCGAAAATCAGTGGGTGCTCCCAGAAAAAGCATCATGCGTCAATTCCTTCTCGAAGCGCTTTTTCTTTCTCTGACAGGTGGAGTGATCGGCATTGTGGTCGGAGCAAGTGCAGGAAACATCGTGGCTGTTGCTTTCAACCTGCCGCCGATACTGCCCTTGGCATGGATCATCATCTCGATTGCCGTCTGCTCCGGGATAGGCATAATCTTCGGTTTGTTTCCCGCTTACAGGGCAGCAAACCTTAATCCGGTTGATGCTCTCAGAACCGGAAAGTAGCAGCAGTGCCCCCCTACTGTCCGACATCCTGCCGGTAACCCCGAAGTTCCGGCAAAAAGGACATGGTTGAAGCGAAATGGGAAACCTGCTGCAGAAGATTGGGCTCTCCTGCAGCCATTGACCTGAAACACCTTGCTGTTCCTTCCCAGTTGCCGAACCCTTCATCGACCGCGTACCAGGCAGGAAGAACATTCTCCTCTATCCACTGCCACCGGTGCTCGGCATTGGTCACATCCCTGCTTCCCGAAAGTGTTTCGATGTAGCCGAAATGATCCGCAAATGACGCCCTCGAGCAATGTCCCGGAGGAGCTGCCTCTCCAAAATTGAGCTCACTGCCGAACGACACGACAATATGCCCCTGTGGGCTTATCG
>JAKSCY010000303.1 GCA_022360355.1 Chlorobiales bacterium | reverse complement strand
GTGCTGGGGGCCGACGATTTTGTGATGGAGCTCGGTCAAGCGGATCGTCCCGGTCTGATCAAGAGCGGGGCGGATTTCCTGTATGTGATCATGCCGATCAATTTAGCCTAATCGCGTGCTGTCTTCCACCTGGAGAAAAAGCCCTTCTGCGGAGATGGTCTTCATCCTCGCGGGGTATTCTGAGAGGCAATCGTAAGCTAGCATGGCACGTTATCCGGATGAACTTGTGGCCAGTGGTAAGTACCGTCCCCATCGGGTAGGTGACCTAGTGGGCGATCTCCTGGCGGCCACACAGCGGCGCAAGGAGACGGCCGATCCCGTGCTCGCGGCGTGGCAGCAAGTCGTGCCGCCGGGCTTGGCCCCCCACTGCCGTATTAAGGCGGTCGTGGGATCGAGCTTACAGGTGCTGGTCGATTCGCCCGCCTATCTGTACGAGTTGCAATTGTGCCGGGACGAATTGGTGCAGGCCGTACAGGGACTTTGCCGACGGCCGCGTATTACGAATCTAAAACTGACTTTGGGATAAGGGTGGGCTCCACCGGCCATCCCATTGATAACGATCAGTGAGGAGACTCATGACAGCGCATAACTACGATGCGAATAACATCAAGATCCTAGAGGGATTGGAAGCCGTCCGGAAGCGTCCGGACATGTATATCGGTGATCGCGGAATCAACGGTCTCCATCACCTGGTGTACGAGGTCTTGGATAACGCCATCGACGAAGCGCTGGGGGGCTACTGCGATAACATCATCGTGCGCATCCAGGCGGGCGGGAGTTGTCGTATTGAGGACAACGGGCGCGGGATTCCTGTGGAGATGCATAAGGATGCCGGGGTCAGTGCCCTGGAAGTGGTGCTCTGCACCCTACATGCCGGCGGGAAATTCGATTCCGATAGTTACAAGGTCTCCGGGGGCTTGCACGGCGTGGGGGTTAGTTGTGTCAATGCCCTGAGTGAGTGGTTGCATGCGGATGTCCACCGCGACGGTGTACACTATCACTTCGAATGTGCCCGGGGTGAACGCAAAGGGCCGGTCAAGGAACTGGGCCCTACGACCAAACAGGGGACCGCGATTACCTTCATGCCCGATGAGGAGGTCTTTGGCGATCACGAGTTTCAATTTGATATCCTGCTCAAACGCATACG
>JAKSCY010000708.1 GCA_022360355.1 Chlorobiales bacterium | reverse complement strand
TAAAACTATTTCCTTAAGTATCATTAAAAACCGGAATTTCAAAGCCAGCAAGCTGCTGTGCCGTATAAACTTCATGAACATACAGCCGATATCCGGTTGGAGGCGACCGGAGAAAGTCTCGCCGGTCTTTTCAGTGAAACAATGAAAGCGATGAATGCAGTTTCCTGCCCGGGTTTTTCATCGGAAATGGTTGAGCGTCGGGTGGAAGTGAGTTCACCGGACATTTTGTTGCTCCTGGTTGATTTTCTCAACGAGATTGTGTTTCTCGGACAGGTTCACCATGAAGCTTATGAGGAACTCCAGACTGTTGCTGTTACCGAAACGCATTTCAGAGGCGTGGTAAAAGGCAGGAAAATTACCGGCATGGAGGAAGAGATAAAAGCCGTTACCTTGCATGAAGCTTCTGTTCGGCAAACGGAAAAAGGTACGTGGCTTGCCAATCTTGTTCTGGATATCTGAAAATGGGGAAACGGGTTTTTATCGGGATGCCTGTGGGAGAAGTGTTTCGTGACAGGGCATGTGCTTTCAGGGTATTACACGATAGTCTTCCTGTTCGCTGGATTTCTCCCGAAAACCAACATGTTACACTGGTTCCTCCCTGGTATTGTGATGATGTCGAAAAGGTTTGCGAAAAACTGCACGACCTTCTTGATAGTGAAAGGGCTTTTGAAGTTTGTTTCAACGAAATATCTGTCGGACCGACGGCGAGAAGGCCACGTCTTATCTGGGCTTCAGGAGGAATGCATGATGGTTTGGGAAAACTTCAGGAAAAACTCTCATGCCTTGCCGAACCCGGAAATGATAGTATTGAGAGGAGGTTTTTGCTCCATGTCACACTTGCACGGATAAGGAAGGGGCAGAAGGTAAACCTCTCTCCTGAAACCATTGATTGGAAAGCTACACTGAATTCGGTTTGTCTTTATGAATCCATACTCCATCCTTCCGGCGCTGAGTATAGGAGGCTGTGCGAGGTGGAGTTGGGTGCCGGATAAAAGCGTACATTTAAAAAGATGAAAGAGCAAGTTCAACTATTGCCATCATGGGAGCGGATGGGGTCTTTATTAACTTGTAGATATTGCTGGTATATTAAGCTTAATAGGATCACTTTTTACGTGTTTTGAGCTGGACAGTTGTATATGAACTGTTCAAATTTACATATTAAAATTCAAGTAAATATAGACTATGGGTATAACAGTTGAAGAGCTTGAGAAGCTTATTACACAGTTGCCACAGGATCAACTGAGAAAATTTCGTGCGTGGTATGAAAAATTTGATTCCGACGCATGGGACGAACAAATAGAAAAGGATGCAGCAGGCGGAAAACTTGATGCTTTAGCCGAAGCAGCTGTTGCTGAACATCAAGCAGGAAGATCCAAAAGACTGTGATTCATTTTACAAGCCCCTCGTTCTGGTCAGCATATGACTTGTTGCCGTTATCAATACAGAAAATGATAAAAAAATGAGATACTAAAGGGCACCTCTATTTATTGTCATGAGCGGTTCAAGTGCAAGGCGAACGGAGCACAGAAACCGGAGTGTACATAAAGTACATGAGGATTTCGAGCACCGCTCAACGATGCAATTGAAGGGCGGAATAAATACATAGAGGTTCCCTCAAGTCAGATCCTAAGCATCCTTTACTACGGCTCAAGAAAGTTGGACGTTACCGGTCTGTTCGTGTGGGTATCCACTATCGGGCATTGGCTGTAGATGTTAAGGATGGCTTGCTTTGGTTTTGGATAGGAAGTCACGCTGATTATGATAAGCTGATAAATGCCTGATAATTGTTGATAGTGAGGTTTGGGGCTGACACAAAGGAGGATACGCCTCATGAAACTGCATACGATCATACTGGTACTGGTCTTGTTTCTGGTGTTGTTGTTTGCCGGGATCAACTGGGGACTTTTTGCCCGGCAGGACGCCATTAATTTTATTTTTTTCAGCATACAGGCTCCGCTGGGGGTTATCATGTTGGGAACGGTCGGGGTTTTAAGCATCATTTATCTGCTTTTTATCGGCAGGCTGGAGGTTTCGTCAATGCTGGAAGCGCGGAAATACAACAAGGAGCTTGAAGAGGTTCGTGAACTTGCCATGAACAAGGAAAAAAGCCGCATTACCGAATTGCAACATGCGATTTCAGAGCAGATCGGGGCTTTTGGGGAAAAGTTTGAGTCGCTGGAAAACAAGGTTCAGGGTATTGAGGATAAATTCAGCGGGACCGAAAGCAAGGTTGATGATATTATAACACGATTCGATGAAGAGGGCGTCTTTATCGTCCGCAACGAGAAAGAGGAAAAACCAAGCAGTGTGGGCGACAAAGACAGTGAGTCGTAGCGGAAAATCAAGATGAGTTGCAGATTAACAGAGCTGTCCATTAGTGTTTTGTGAGATTAATTCGTACCATAGGCTGTGCTCAATCGATGTATGATGCAATGATTGGGGAAAAAAGGGAAGTAAACAGGGTCTCTTGAGAGGTGAGGCACCCTGAGGATAATGATGAGATATGTTGTGATACCGTCCGACAGGGCGGGATGTAATGATTTTCTTGAGAGTCGTTTAATGGAATCAGGGGTATCCCTGCAGGGCACAGCCTTTTCTCATAGATTCCTTCCGATAGTTACATTCATTGGTGGATACCAGAACACAAGCTGAAGGTCCAGGCATTGCCGCGGCTCGTTCCGGCTTTTTCGTGTGTCCTTATACCAGGAGACAGACTTATATGACAAAAAGAAATGCTTTGCCGGCCGGATTTGCGGAACTGGGTCTTTCAGGTCAGGTGCTTGAAGCTCTGGACAACATTGGTTACGAAACACCTACCCCCATTCAGCTTCAAACCATTCCGGTTATTCTCGATGGGGGGGATATTCTCGGCCAGGCTCAGACCGGTACCGGCAAGACGGCGGCGTTTGCATTGCCGCTGCTTTCTACAATCGATCTTTCCAGGGCCGAGCCCCAGGTGCTGATACTTACCCCTACGAGAGAGCTTGCTATACAAGTGGCAGAAGCTTTTCAGCGCTACGCTGCCTGTATGGAGGATTTCCATGTACTTCCGATCTACGGGGGACAAGACTACAGTGGTCAGCTTCGGCGATTGAAAAGGGGAGTGCATGTCGTGGTCGGTACACCGGGAAGGGTTATGGACCATATCAGAAGGAAAACACTGATCCTTGACGGATTACGGACACTCGTGCTCGACGAGGCCGACGAAATGCTTCGCATGGGTTTTGTAGATGATGTCGAGTGGATTCTTGAAAGAATCCCTGCCACGCGACAGATTACACTTTTTTCTGCAACCATGCCTTCGGAAATCCGCCGTATTTCAAGGAAATATCTGCGTGACTTTTCTGAAATTGCAATCAAGGCAAAAAGCTCGACTGTTGAGACCACGACGCAGCGTTACCTTCCGGTTTCCGGTCATCACAAGCTCGATGCACTGACCCGTATTCTCGAAATAGAGCTTTTTGACGGAGTGATCATTTTTGTGCGCACAAAGACCGCGACGGTGGAATTGTCCGAAAAGCTCAGGGCAAGAGGTTATGCTGCGGCTGCGTTGAACGGTGATATGGTGCAGAATCATCGTGAAAAAACGGTCGGCCAGTTCAAAAAAAGCGTCTATAATATTCTCATAGCCACCGATGTGGCGGCAAGGGGGCTGGATGTAGAAAGGATCAGCCACGTTATTAATTATGACATCCCGACCGATGCGGAAAGCTATGTTCATCGTATCGGTCGTACCGGGCGTGCGGGACGCAGCGGTGAGGCGATACTTTTTGTGACCCCGCGTGAAATGTCAATGCTGCGAACGATTGAAAAGGCGATCCGTAAAAGAATTGACAGGATGGAACTGCCGTCGACTGAAGTCATCAACGACAAGCGCATTGTGCGCTTCAAGCAGCAGATCAGCGATACGCTCTCCACTGCAGACCTTCATTTTTTCCGTGAACTTGTAGAATCCTACTGTTTTGAACACGACGTTACAGCTATAGATGCCGCCTCGGCGCTGGCAAGTCTGTACCAGGGTGACAGCCCTTTGCTGATGTCGGCAAGGTCACAGAAGCCGGTGCGACAGAAAAAGGAAAAAGCCGGAGCAGGGGACTACCGGGAAACAAGGCCGTCCAAACGAAAAAAAGATCCGCTTTACGATGTTATCGGGTATGAACGTTATCGTCTGGAAGTAGGTGAACAGCACGGTGCAAAGCCCGGAAACATTGCCGGTGCGATTATCAATGAGATCGGACTTGAAGGTGATGCCGTAGGCCGGATCAGCATATTCGAAGATTACAGCACGGTCGAACTGCCGGAGGGGATGCCGAAAGATGTATTGAGAGAGCTTAAGAGAGTATGGGTATGCAGGCGGCAGCTTCATGCCTCGAGGCTCGAAAGGGACTCCAATGGACAGGGAGATTTTTCGGCAAGGAGCATGCGGAAACCGAAAAAGAAACCGAAGCGTGCACCGCGGGTCAAACGGAAAAAAGGATGACTGTCAGGCGAGATAAAAGATTTTATTTCAATACCTTGTGCTCACGGTGCGAGGCCGTCACACAGATTGATTTGATTGAATTTGTTTTTTATTGTTATACTTTACCTCAGCCTATATAGTTGTCTTTTTTGTATAATTTCCTTATTATTGTGATATAGGAAGAAGCATCCCGTACCCCCAAATTACGTTTGTTTTTGTTGTTAATATATATCACTTGTGTATTTCCAGGTCTTGATTTGGGAAAGCGGTTTGATATATAAAAAAAATATTTCAGTTGTTACTGAGAGAAGCGAAGCTTTATATAAAATGCTTTTATGTTTTATTTGAAGAGAAAAGATATGGCATTGAAAAACAAAGCGATATGAAGTCGTCAATATTGTATAATCAATTTCGATACATAGCTTTTCTCATTTCATTTGCAGTTATCAGCATCTCATTGATTGGATGTGGTTCTCTATTGCCTTCGTCCGGTCCAAGTTCCGAACAGGTGCAAAACGCTCCCCGTTCAAAGCGGATGAAAGATATTATGGTCGTTGAAATCAACGAAGAAGTAATCGGCAGGCAGGTACAGGTTCAGAATCAAAAATTTTTTTCCGAGACATTCGATGGTTCTAATCAGCCGGGAGTTGTTATTGGTTGCGGCGATGTCGTAGAAGTGTCGGTTTGGGAAGTTCCTCCAGCGCTGTTTGGCGAGAGCTTCGCTACTCAGCGCACGGGGAGCCCTTCTGCCCATATGACAACATTTCCGGAGCAGATGGTAGGAAATGATGGGACCATCAAGATTCCTTTTGCGGGACAGGTCCCGGTTGCAGGACGCACTTTGCGTCAGGTGGAAACCGAAATTCGGAGGCGCCTGAAAGGCAAGGCAAACCAGCCTCAGGTTCTTGTCAGGATGGTCAGTAACAATACATCGAATGTTACTGTTGTCGGCGAAGTTGCGACCAGTGTCCGAATGCCCTTGACGTCAAAAAAAGAACGCCTGCTCGACGCGCTGGCAGCCGCCGGGGGTGTTACGCAGAAGGTCAATAGAATGACTGTTCAGCTCACCCGCGGGGACAAGGTCAGGGCAATGCCTCTTGATATGATTATTCGCGACCCGAAACAAAACATCGTTCTTATGCCGGATGACGTTGTGACCTTGCTTTTCCAGCCGCTCAGTTTTACGGCTCTGGGAGCGACAAGCAAGAATGAGGAAGTGGATTTTGAGGCGAAGGGTATTTCGCTTGCCCAGGCCTTGGCCAGGGTCGGCGGGCTTCAGGATTCCCGTGCCGATCCGCACGGTGTATTTATTTTCCGGTTTGAAGATGCACAGGTACTCGATTTTTCCGAGGAAAAACAACACGACCTTTCGCGGGAAAAGGTGCCGGTTGTTTACAGAATGAACCTGAAGGATCCTGCGACGTTCTTCATCGCACAGCATTTCAAGGTGCAGGACAAGGATGTACTCTATGTTTCCAATGCACCATCGGCTGATTTTCAGAAGTTTCTCAACATGGTTGTGTCTGTGGCATATCCTATCCACAATGTCATTAATAAGTAATGGCGGCAATTGATCCACTAATAGCGGATACTTTTTTATAAGCATGTTATGAGTGAAATACTGATTGATGTAACCCGGCTGCTGGGGCGGTTGTTGAAAAAAAAGCTGCCTACCGGGATAGACCGTGTCAGCTTGGCATATGTGCAGCATTTCGGTAACCGTGCCCGGGCTGTTGTCCGATGCGGCGGCAAGTCTATGATAGTGCTTTCCGGATCCGGCTCGGAAAAACTGTTTGACGGTCTTCTGAATCAAACGGCTGAACTGACAAGGATAATGAGTCCCCTGGCAAAAAACGATTTTTTCCGGGTATTGTGCGGCCGTAAGCTGGCAGATGCTTTTCTGGTCAATACCGGACACGATGGCCTTGAAGAAGAAACCTATCTGGAGTGGCTGCGAAAACGGCAAATAAGGCCGTTATTTCTGGTACATGATCTGATTCCGGTGAACCATCCCGAATACTGCCGCCCAGGCGAAATGCACAAACACCTTTCCAGGATGAACAATGTGCTGCGTTTCGCCAGCGGTGTGATCACGAACTCGCAAACCACCCTGAATGAACTGGGGGGGTATGCCGAGAAAACCGGTCAACCGGTACCGCCGTCAATTGCTGCGCCTCTTGCTGCCGCCGAGCTGCCCCCGCCACGATCAGCCCGCCCCGTTGCACAGCCATATTTTGTTGTTCTTGGTACCATTGAACCCCGAAAAAATCACTGGCTTTTACTGCACATCTGGAGAAAGCTGGTCGAGCGCTTCGGTGACAACGCACCAAAACTGGTGATTATCGGCCAGCGGGGTTGGGAATGTGAAAACGTTGTTGATCTGCTGGAGCGTTCCGAAGCCATCCGGAACTTTGTCATCGAGCTGCCTGCATGTTCTGATGCAGACCTTTCCACATACCTCTATCACTCCCAGGCATTGCTCTTTCCGTCTTTCGCCGAAGGGTACGGCATGCCCTTGATGGAAGCGTTGACGCTCGGAGTTTCGGTTATTGCCAGCAGCCTGCCGGTATTCAGTGAAATTGCTGGAGACATACCGGATTATCTTGACCCGCTCGACAGCATGGGGTGGCTGGAAAAAATCGAAGCTTTTTCAGCATCCGATCACCCCGTACGTATGGCGCAGACAGACCGCAGGGCACAGTTTCAGCCGCCGTCCTGGTCAAGTCATTTCCGGCTTGTTGAAAACCTGATGGAGCAGCTTGCATGAACGCCCCCAATAAATCACTGTTTGCAGGATTTGATGCTGACGACAGGGGCTTGCGGTCAGGTCTCTACGGGTACGGGTTTTCTCTGCGAAAACAGTCGATTGTCCGGCGCTTTGCAAGAGGTATGAAGGTGCATTTCACCAGTCATCTGAAACATATGCCCCCCGGAAGTTCCCTGCTGCTCTGGGGAAGCCGGACCGTTCCCCCCGATGTTACTCCCGAAACCACAATAATACGGATTGAAGACGGTTTCTTGCGTTCTGTGGGATTGGGTGCCGATCTGGTAAACCCTGTTTCGCTGGTGGCCGACAGGCGCGGTATTTATTACGACGCAACACAGCCATCAGATCTTGAGCACATATTGCAGACCGCAACGTTTTCCGCTGGTCTCCTTCAGAGAGCGGCAGGTCTGCGGGCGAGAATTATCGACAACCGCCTTACCAAATACTGTGTAGGTAATGGATGCTGGAATCGTGCTCGGGCATCGTGGTATCAGGGGCAGCGGGTAGTTCTGGTTCCGGGCCAGGTAGAAACGGATGCCTCTGTTCAGTTCGGTGCCCCCGGAATACGGACAAATATCGGGCTGCTCAGAGCAGTCAGGGAAGCAGAGCCGGATGCCTACATCATCTATAAGCCCCATCCTGATGTTGCTGCCGGACTGCGGAGCAAGGGAGAACGGGAAGATCAGGCGCAATGGTGGTGTAATGAAATACTTGACGGTGTTTCCATGGCCGAGTTGCTTGCAGAAGTCGATGAAGTGCATGTAATGACATCCCTGACAGGGTTTGAAGCATTGCTTCGGAGAAAGCCGGTAACCTGTTACGGTCAACCTTTCTACTCTGGCTGGGGCTTGACCAGAGACATGCTGCCGCTTGATCGCCGTACCCGGCGGCTGTCTCTCGATATGCTGACGGCAGGGGCATTGATTCTCTATCCTGCCTACGTGAACAGAATGACCGGAATGCCGGCAAGTCCGGAATCCGCGCTTGACGATTTGCTTACATGGAAGGAAAAAAGCCCTGACCGGCTATCGATAGGCCGTAAAATGACCAGATTCGTCACGAAAAGTTTTTTCAGCCAGCCATAGTGCGAGAAGATGCAGGGTATTTTTCTCCTGCATTCAAGTGAGACCTGCAGGGGCAGTATTTACATAACGACAGGAGCCCAGGGATGAAAAAAAAGTTGTTGTCATGTAGAAACAAGCAGATCCTGATGCTTCAGGGGCCGATGGGGCCTTTTTTCTGGAGGTTCGCGCGTGATCTGGAAAAAGCAGGAGCCCAGGTTCACAAAATCAATTTCAACGGAGGTGACCTGTTGTTTTATCCCTGGAGATCAACCTCCTATCGCGGATCATTTGACGACTGGCCGGCTTTTTTTGAGAAAATAATTGTCGACAAAAAGATCGATATGGTGCTGTTGTTCGGGGACTGCCGGCCGGTGCACCGCGTTGCGCATACCATTGCCTCGCGGTACAATCTTGAGATCGGGGTTTTCGAAGAAGGATACGTCCGGCCTGACTACATAACCCTCGAGTTATCTGGAACGAACGGTCATTCAAAGATACCGCGTACAGCGGATTTTTATCGCGATGTGCAATTGCACGGGAATCCCTCGGAAAAACACGTCGGAAAGACATACTGGTATATGGTGCTATGGGCGATCCTGTACTACCTGGCCAGCGCATTACTGTGGCCGGTGTTCCGAGGGTACCGGCATCACCGGCCTCTTACCCTGACGGAAATGTTCCCCTGGATCAGGAGCGGCTGGCGCAAGTTGTATTTCCGGGAAAAAGAGCGCGGGATTGAAGAAAGACTCACCGGCAACTTATCCGGAAACTATTTTCTGGTGCCGTTGCAGGTGCACAACGATTCACAGTTGCAGGTGCATTCCGGTTTCGATTCGATCAAGGATTTTATCGAGAAGGTCGTATACTCGTTCCAGAAGTATGCCCCGTCCGAAACCGTGCTGGTTATCAAACACCATCCTCTGGACAGAGGGTATTTCGATTATACTCGTCTGCTGAAGTGGCTTGCCGCTGAATATGCTTTGCAGAACAGGATTTTCTACATTCACGATCAGCACCTTCCCGCTCTTTTGGAGCATGCTCGCGGTGTCGTCGTGATAAACAGCACCGTGGGGCTTTCTGCACTCGACCACAACAAACCTTTGAAAGTTTGCGGGTCGGCTCTCTACGATATTCAGGGCATAACGTTTCAGGGCGGGCTGGACGAGTTTTGGAAAGAAACCCCCGAATTTCTTGTCGATAGAGGTTTATTCGAACGTTTTCGCCGTTACCTGATTACGCAAACCCAGCTGAACGGAAGTTTTTACAAAAAGCTGAGCCGCAGCGACAATGCAGCAGGCATTGTCTGGGATTGCCGCAATAAGCAGCAGGCAGCCGAAAATCATCTATTTATTCAGGCAAAAAAGATTGAGCAAATGGGGCTGTAGTGACGCGAAGTAACATGATTTCAAAACAGCAAGTATCGGACTGGATAAACTCGTGGATAAAACAACTCAAAAACCGTATTTCCAAAACCAGCCGATTGTTTCTTTTTACGGTAGTGCTTCCGACCCTTGTAGCGGTCTTCTATTTCGGGTTGATCAAAAGCGATATCTACATTTCCGAATCGCATTTCGTCATTCGCAGTCCCGAACGCCAGATACAAACGGGTCTCGGTGCGATTTTCCAGGGTGCCGGTTTTTCCCGTTCCCAGGATGACGCACACAATGTGCATGATTTCATGCTGTCCCGGGACGCGCTGCAAAACATCAATGCCGAGATCGATCTTCGAAAAGCTTTTAACAGGAGAGAGGTAGATCTTTTCAGCCGCTTTAATCCGTTGGGAATCGACAACAGTTTCGAGGCGCTGTTTCGCTACTACCGTAAGCGGATTGCAATAGAGCTCAATAACACATCCACGATCTCTATTTTGCAGGTCAGAACGTTTAACACGGAAGACTCCTACCACATAAACGAGATGCTGCTGCAGATGGGAGAGGAGTTTATCAACCGTCTCAACGAGCGCAGCAGACAGGATATGATCCGTTTTGCAAAATCCGAAGTCAATATCGCGGCACAAAAGGCCAAAAAAGCCGCGAAAGACCTTTCTGATTTCCGGAACAAGCACGGAGTATTCGATCCTGAGCGGCAATCCGCATTGCAGCTCAAGCAGATAACAAAACTGCAGAATGAGCTGCTGGCAACGAAAGTGCAGCTGGGCCAGGTACGGGACTTTACTCCCGAAAGTCCCCGGATACCGTCCCTGAAAAAACGTATTGAAATACTCAGGTCGGAGATAGAAAACGAAATGGCCAAAGTTGCCGGAGGCGGCCACCGGTCACTCACAGGCAAGGCTGTCGAGTACGAACTGCTCATGATCGAAAGGGCCTTTGCCGACAAGCAGTTTGCCGCGGCCATGGTTTCGCTCGAACAGGCCCGTAGCGATGCCCAGCGTCAGCAGTTGTACCTGGAAAGGATCGTGCAGCCCAACAAGCCCGATATCGCTATAGAGCCCCGCAGAATAAAAAGCATTCTCACCACATTCATTCTCGGGCTGATTATCTGGGGAATAGTGACCATGTTTGTTTCCGGTGTCAAAGAGCATTTTGACTAATTATGCAGAAGACAAACGGTATTCCATTATCGCATTCTTTCTCCATCCAGCGGCGGGTTATCGGCGCGCTCCTGATGCGTGAAATTCTTACCCGGTACGGCCGCAACAACATCGGGTTTCTCTGGCTGTTTGTCGAACCCATGATATTTACGATCGGGGTGACCGCACTGTGGAGCGTCGTAAAATCAATGCACAATTATCACTTTCCCATAACGGCATTTGCAGTTACCGGGTATTCGTCGGTGCTCATGTGGCGCAACACGGTATCGTACGTCAACCATTCCATAAAGCCCAATCTCTCGCTGTTGTTCCATCGCAATGTCCGGGTGATCGATGTGTACTTTTCGCGGATCCTTCTTGAAATAACAGGTGTTACGATCTCCTTTGTTGCTCTGTGCACACTGTTTTCGGTTATCGGCTGGATGTGGTTGCCGGTAGATATGTTCAAGGTAATCGGAGGCTGGATCATGCTTGCCTGGTTCGGGGCCTCGCTTGCGCTGGCTGTCGGCACCCTGAGTGAACGTTCTGAACTGGTTGAAAAAATCTGGCATCCCGTGTCTTATCTCTTGTTTCCACTTTCCGGAGCAGCTTTCATGGTGGACTGGCTGCCGCCCGCCGCACAAAAAATCATTTTACTGCTTCCCATGGTGCACGGTCTTGAACTGATGCGGGAAGGCTTTTTCGGTACCAATGTTGTGCGGGCCCATTACGATATCTCATACATGGCGGTTGTTTGTCTCTGCCTGACCTTTATTGGTCTTGCATGGACAAAAGAGGTCGTCAGAAATGTGGGGCAGGAATGATATTTCTCGAAAACGTCGTCAAACGCTACAATACCAGGGGAGGCGAGCGCACCGTGCTGGATTGCATCAGCCTTCGTGTCGGCAAGCACGAAAAACTGGGCATTCTCGGCCGCAACGGTGCAGGGAAATCCACGCTCATCCGTCTTGTCAGCGGAGCCGAGCTGCCTACTTGTGGAAGTATCAGACGCGAGATGAGCGTTTCATGGCCTCTGGCCTTCAGCAGCGCTTTTCAGGGCTCTCTTACAGGGCTGGACAACCTTCGGTTTATCTGCAGGGTATATGGGGTGACTACCGAGGACAAGATAGGGGCGGTAGAGGAGTTTTCCGAACTGGGAAGCTATCTCTATGAACCGGTAAAGGCATATTCGTCGGGTATGAGGGCGAGACTTGCGTTTGCCATTTCAATGGCTGTTGAATTCGACTGCTTCTTGATCGATGAAGTCATCGCCGTCGGCGACGCACGGTTTCATGACAAGTGCCATGTCGAGCTGTTTGAAAAGCGTGTTGACCGTGCCATGATTATCGTTTCACATAGCCCGGCCTATATTCGCGCGCACTGCGACCGTGTCGCCGTCCTGTCAGAGGGGAGACTTGTGTCGTTCGATGACATCGACGAAGCATTCGATCACTATGCCGAATGTCCAGTGTAACAACGAACCTCAATTTATTGTCATGAGCGTTTCAAGTGCAAGACGAACGGAGCGCAGAAACCCCTCTCTATCCGCTCAACGAGGAAATTGAATCGCGGAATAAATAAAGAAAGGTACCCTTCATAAACCGTCAGATAAAGGTGAATGGCTAAAGCAGGAAAAAACAGGAACGATATCAGGGTTTTGCTCGACCTTAAACCTGCTCTGGATGGGTATGCAGGTATTCCGCAGGAATCCCGGCTGTTGTTTCATGGCTTGAGTACCATGAATGGCTACAACATCGAGGGGTTGATTCAGCACGGTGGAAGACGCCTGCGCCCGGCGGTTTCACCTGCGGGAAAAACGGCAAAAAATTCCAGGCGGATTCATCAGCACTCGAGGATGATTGTGTCGCTGTTCGAAAAATCATCATACAACATCTTTGAAACAGGGGCTGATTATGCCAACAAGTACCTCGCGTTCCTGCAGCTCCAGCTCAGGAAAATGACCGGGTTTCCCATAGCACTCAGCCGTTTCGAGTCGGAACATTTCGATGATTTTATCTGGCGGACGTTTTTCAGCAAAACTCTCCAGGCTGCGGAAAAGGAACTGATCAGCGGTGCGCGTTACAGGGTGCTCAGGCAATCGAGAAAAATGCTCCATCATGCCGGATTGAAAGGGTTCAACTTTTTCTCAGGCCCTCGTTACCCGCGAATCAATACCAGAGGGTTCGATGTCTATGTGGCGCAAACTCCCTTTCCCGGACGGGTATCCCGGAGAACAGCCATGGTTGTCCGGTATCATGACGCCGTGCCTGTACTTATGCCGCATACAATCAATGACAAGGCTTTTCATCAAGCCGCCCATTTTTATGCTTTGCGGGAAAACGTCCGTGCAGGCGCTTGGTTTTCGTGTGTATCGGAATCGACGCGGAATGAGCTTCTGAAAATATTTCCCGAAGCCGAGCCAAGGACCAGTGTGATTCATAACATCGTGGCCGCGGAATATTTCAACGAAGACTCTCCCAGAACGCTGATTTTCCAGATCATACGCAACCGTCTGTCGGCGGAAAAGAATGTTACGATCGATCTGAAAAGCCATGTTTCCGAAAACGGCAAAAGAGGCGGCAGTGATTTTCCCTACCTCCTTATGGTTTCCACTATCGAGCCCCGGAAAAATCATCAGCTTCTGATTTCTGCATGGGAAAGGCTGAAATATACATCGATGCCCGGCCTCAAACTTGTCGTTGTGGGCGGTCACGGATGGGACAAGGGGCCGATCCTGGATTCCTTCCGTCCCTGGGAAGAACGCGGGGATCTGTTTCACCTGAGCAACGTCCCTTCGACCGAGCTTCGGGTACTTTACAAACATGCTGCAGCCACACTTTGCCCCAGTATTGCGGAAGGATTTGGTTACTCAGGAGTCGAGGCCATGTGTTGCGGTGGTGTTGTTATCTCTTCCGATATTCCGGTCCACCGGGAGATATATCAAAACGCTTCCGGCTACTTCAGTCCGTATTCTGCGGACGATGCCGCCCAGGTTATTCAGTGCGTTCTGTCTCCGGAAGGGAAAGCAATGCGCGAACAGCTGCGCGACCGTGGCCGGCGGATCTCGGCGCTCTATACGCCGGGCAATATTTTACCGAAATGGGATGAATACTTCCGGAAATTTAAGAAAGAATGAGAGTAATGGAGAAACCAGTGAACATTATCCTGACCTGCGGACATCCGGATTCCGGTTACGAAACGGCTCATGAAGTCCTGCTGGCGGCAGGTATGGCGCAGGCAATACCTTCACGAAGGGAGGAGCTTGGCCCGCTTGAAATACAGGAGAAAATTTTTCAGGCATATGAAAAAAATACTTCCGGTCAAGCTTCCTTTTCGCAATTATCGCCCGGAAAAGTGTGGCAGGAATTCGCGGCGGACCTCATCATTGCCAATACAGCTCACGAAACATGGGGATGGGCTGATACAGGAACGGTCAGGCTTCTTGATTTCTGGAGAGAGAACGAGCCGGGTACCGGTTTTGTGTTCGTCTATGCGTCACCGGAAACCGCTGTAGCGGAGGCACTGAAACATGAGCAAGCCACACCGGAACATATCCGCCGCACGATAGCCTCTTGGACAGATTATAATACCGCTATACTGAAGTATTATAACAGGCATCGCGAATGCTGTCTGCTGGTGAACCGTTCCGCCTGTGTTCATGATCCCGGGGCGCTTGTTGCGCAAATCAAGGATGTTTTTGGTATAGCATTGCAGTTGTCCGGATATGAGCCTGAACGGAAAGAGTCCTCGGCAGTTGCTGCGATGCTGGCAAAATCGTTTATCGGGCAGTATCGGGAGGTAACGGCACTGTATCATGAGCTTGAAAGCACGGCCAACCTGCATGGAAGCGATAATGCCGTCCGCGAAGCCGAAAACCGCGAAGCGTGGCAGGAGTACCAAACACTTGTTTCGAAGCTTGAGAAAGGAGCCGCTGAGAGCAATCGACAGATAGAATCGCTCGCAGAGAAGCTTCGGGAAACACAACAATCTCTGGACGGAAAGGGGCCGGACACAGACGAACTGAGCTCGAAAAATGCTGAGCTGACCCAGGAGAACGAGCTCCTGCTTTTGCAGCTCCATCAGGTTCAGGAAGAACTCGAACAGTACTTCCTGCAGAGCCGGGAGTTGCAAAAACAGGTTTGTGATGAAACAGCTCCGGCAACCTTACTGGAAACTTTCTGGCGTGATCAGCAGCCCCGTGATATTCATATCGATATGCGACATGACATAACCGGCGAAAACTGGTATGAAGCCGAGCATGACGGCCGGTGGGCAGGCCCTGGAGGGGTCAGCACGCTGAGTGTTCCCGCTTTGTGTGGCGGCAAATACAGGCTGATGCTGGATATTGTCGATGCCCTGGACCCCGAAATCGTTGCCGGGATGGAATTGTCCCTTAACGGACTTCCGCTGCCGTTCAGCGCTGAAGAGTATCACGGCGGTCAGGCATTCATCGATGTGGAATTTTCAACCGGAGAACTTGGCGACGCAGCGGTTTGGGAAGTACGGTTCGTGTTTCCGAAGCTTGTTTCCCCTTCGGAACAGGGGCAAGATGACGAGCGCAAGTTGGCCATCCGTCTCAAATCGTTGACGTTGAGCAGCGAATGATCTCTTTTACGGGCGTCTGACCCGGTTCATCAAGGCAAAGTATAACCTGGCTATACCTGATTATGCACAACACACTGACGCTGCAAAGCTGGCTTGATCATCTTCGGACCCTGTATCCTGTCAAA
This sequence comes from Chlorobiales bacterium, assembly GCA_022360355.1. GTDB lineage: Bacteria > Bacteroidota > Chlorobiia > Chlorobiales > Chlorobiaceae > Prosthecochloris. The sequence goes on along the minus strand of JAKSCY010000708.1, from coordinate 10,567 downwards.
GGGCTGGTTCACGTGGGTGCCGGCATTGGTCATGCAGCGGATCGTTATGCCGAATGGGATGTTCCTTCGGCAGTCTTTATCGAAGCAGAAGAAAAGCTTCATGAAAAGTTTGTGGCTTCGGTCAATGGACGCCGGGGCTGGAGTGTTCATCATGCTCTTTTGAGCAGCGAGGCTGGTCCCAGGACCTTTTATCTTGCCTCTAATCCGAACGAGAGCGGACTTGTTTCACCGGATGATCTGACATTTCTCTGGAGAAATCTCAAAACAGAGGAGAAGCGCGAGTTGAGCGCAACCACTCTTGCAGATCTGCTCGCTTCGTCCGGCGCCGGGGTCATCAATTGGGCTGTTATCGACTGTATGCCGGCATTGCCCGTTATCCAGGGAGCAGGTCAACAGCTTGAAGCATGGGATGTGGTTGTTGCCCGCGCCATGCTCGAAAAAAAACGGCTTCGGGAAAGCGGGATATCCAAGCCGGAACTGGATGATTTTCTCGCGGGATACGGTTATCGTGCCATTGCATGGGAAGAGGAGCTTCAGCCGCTGCTTGCCGCTGTTCTCTACGTTCGTGACTGGAAGAACAATTGCAGTTCGATTCACGCCAGACATGCAGATGCAGTCGATCAATGCGACCGGCAGGAAAAGCAGTTGACAGCTTTTCAGGAGCAGCTCGATGAGCTTGAAAAGGCCAGGACCGAAGCACTCAAGCAGATCGAAGAGCTGACAAAGGCCCGGCAGGAACAGGTTGACCTGGCGGCTAATTGTCAGGCTGAGATCGTAAAGCTCAAAGCAGCGCTTCAGGAAGCGGAAACCGGCAAAAAGCAGTTGCAGTCGCAAGTAAACGAACTGATGGAACGTCAGCAGATGATGAACGAAGAGCTGGTCAAGGCAGAGGGCCAGATCGGTCTTATCAAGGATCTGTTCTTGCGTGAAGAAGGGTTGTAAAACGCTATAAAGGCAATTCGCTATTCAGTATTGAAGATATCGGGCAAATGCAGCTATTCAGAAAATCAGGAAAACTTGGTTACAAGACAAGGCGGCGCAAACAGCTGAAATGCAAGGCATTTCGTGACAAGAAAAATGCCTGCGCCACCGTTGCAGAGCAACACCTCATGGCTGCCGAATCAGAGGTCGTTGCTAACGGAAGGCATGAATATGCTGAATGTGTCGATCATTTTGATGAAAGCTTACTTGAACGCGCTAAGACACAGTGTCAATTTGGCGACTGGGAAAGTCTTGCCCGGCTTGACTTGAAGACAATCCAGCGGCATCCCGACCGTGCGAAGCTTGCTTTGCTTGCTGCTGCCGGTTACGTACAGCAGGGGAGAATGATCGAGGGAAGACAATATATCAAGTTAGCTGAAAAATGGGGCTGCGATAAAAAAATTATCAGCAAGATGCTTATATCCGGTGTGCATAACAACATCGGTCGTTTCGCAGCTGTCTCAAGGCAAGAAAAGAGGGCTATCGAACACTTTAAACTGGCCATCCAGACCGGTTTGCCAAATGGAGGATTTCATTTCTTTACAGAGGCATACATTTGGGGACAATTTGCGCAACTAGGCCTAAAACCGGCAGCTCAATTTGATAGAATTAATAGGGATGATGTTATAAATCAACTTAAAAAAGATATAAAAAAAGAGATTAGTGCCGAGACTAAGATAATTAATCCCAATCCATATGTTCATAATCGCACATTAACACCAGTACAAAATGAATTACTGAAAGAATTTGCCGAAAAGTATCTGGGTTTAAAACGGATAACGCCTGCTTATGTCGATTACCTTGGCGTAAAAGCGATTCAAATTGAACGTAATTGCGTTGGACGATTAGCGACCACCGTGCAAGATGCTATCGCAAGGCAACTCGTTATGGAATGCATCAAAGGAGAAGGGATTGTTGTTTTAGAAATCGGCGCTCTTTACGGAGTTGGTTTGGCGATTCTATACAATCATGCTGTCACGCGTTTCGTTAATGCTAATATCGTCTGTCTCGATCCCTTCGACGGCTACTATGGGAAAACCTTTGATTCCCTGTTTAATCAGCCGGTAAACGATCTGACATTCAAACGGAATATGCAAATAGCCAATGTTCCAGATTCGGATTATACGATAATCAAGCATTACAGTACATCTCCGGAAGCTCTTTCAGTTGCCGCAAAGCTATCTCCGTTTAACCTCCTCGTTATAGATGGTGACCATAGCTATGATGGGGTTAAATACGATTTTGAAACTTATTTTCCTCTTTTAGAGCAGGGTGGATATGTTGTTTTTGATGATTACAATGCAAAAGAATGGCCGGGTGTTCAAAAATTTATCGATGAAGATTTAAAGGAAGTATCAGATTTTGAATATATCGGTTCTATTTCCAGAACGGCGATCGGTCACAGGGTAGTGCAGTGAATTCGAGAATCTTAAAATATAAAAACAGACATGCCTGTGAAAGGGCTGTCATTGTTGCTAATGGGCCATCTCTCAACAGGATGGATCTTTCCTGTTTAAAGGATGAAATAACAATAGGGCTGAACAAGATTTTTCTTGGCTTTAGAAAATTCAACTTTTATCCCCGCTATTACATAGCAATTAATGATAAAGTTATTGCTCAATCTGTTGAGCAGATTAGAAGGCTGAATTGTGTAAAGTTTATCAGTGAGCGAAATGGTGGGCTAATTCCAGAAAATGCTCTTACGTATCACGTCAATACACAAGATCCACCAGCGCGTTTTTCACATGACATCGCACAGGGTTTGCATGAAGGTTGGACAGTGACTTATGCGGCTCTGCAGATTGCCTATTATCTCGGTTTTAAGGAAGTGGTCATCATCGGGATGGACCATCGTTATGAATACATCGGCATGCCCAATGAAGAACAGCAGCAAAATGGCCCTGATCCGAATCATTTTACGCCGGAATATTTCGGTGGCGGGCAGAAATGGGATAATCCTGATCTTGCCAATTCTGAAGAATCATATCGCATCGCCAGAACTGAATATGAAAAGGATGGACGCCAGATTATCGATGCAACGCTCGATGGCTCCTGTAATATCTTCAACAAGGCAGATTACCGCCTTTTTTTTGGAGTGAGATCATGATGATCAGTCGTATTCCTATCCAAATGCTGGGCCAGTCCGGGTGTCGCTTGTGTTTCCCTGGTGCTACTGTTTACATCGATCCTTACCTTTCCAATTCAGTTCAGGTTTTGGATGCACCAGATCTGGAAAGGCAGGTGCCGATTCCAATTGCACCGGAAAAAATCACAGACGCCGATGTCGTGCTTATTACCCATGATCATATAGACCACTGTGATCCACATACGCTTGTTATACTTGCTGAGTCATCACCACAGGCACGTTTTTTAGGGCCGGCACCCGTGATTGCCAAACTCAATGAATGGGGTATTGCCGCCGAACGTCTTATACTTGCAAAAGAAAGTTGGTTTGAGCTTGCTGATGGCTTAAAGGTTCATGCAATCCCGGCGGCTCACCCTGAAATAGCCCGTGATTCTGCAGGAAATTTTATTGCTATCGGCTTTTTAATCGGCTATGCAGGGCAAAAGATATACTTCGCAGGAGATACCCTTGCGCATCAGGAGATTATCGACAAACTTGGTGAACTTGGACCGGTTCATTCTGCTTTTCTACCGGTCAATGAGCATAACTTTTTTCGAGGTCGGCGCGGCATAACTGGAAATATGACTGTACGAGAAGCTTTCCAGTTTGCAGAGGAGATTCGCGTGAAACAGGTTGTTCCCGTTCATTGGGATATGTTTAAGAACAATGCTGTTGATCCTGCTGAAATTCGCCTTATCCATCAAGTCACCAATCCAGGATTTACACTTCATATCAATCCAACATATCTGAACATTGCTGGATTACAAGCCAGCATTGTTGTAAGAACTCTAAACGAAGACCGCTATTTAAGTGAATTACTTGATGCTCTCGGCAAACAAGTAATGGATGGTATCAATTATGAGGTTGTGTTGGTAGACTCAGGGTCCAGCGATGAAACGCTGAAAATTGCCGAGCATTATGACTGCCGTATTCAACATATTACTCGTGAAGAGTTTTCGTTTGGCCGTTCTCTTAACATTGGCTGTGAAGCTGCGCAGGGAGAAATTCTGGTCATTGTCAGTGGTCACTGTGTGCCGACAGATTCGTACTGGTTGCAACGCTTATGCCAACCGATTCTTGAAGATCAGGCAGAATATACCTATGGGCGTCAATTTGGCGGGTCTGAAAGTTATGTCAGTGAGCAACGCATATTCGCCAAGTACTTTCCCGAACAATCCAAAGTTCCTCAAGAAGGTTTCTATTGCAATAACGCTAATGCAGCACTTCTTAAAAGTGTTTGGTATACATATCGGTTCGACGAAGAACTGACGGGATTAGAGGATATGGAACTTGCCCAACGGTTGGTTAACGATGGTGGTCGGATCGCTTATGTGGCAGAAGCCGCTGTTTTTCATTGCCATATGGAGACCTGGCCGCAAGTACAGCGACGTTTTGAACGCGAAGCAATTGCGTTACAAAAGATAATGCCACAAGTGCATGTGAATCTTTTTGATGTCTTTAGATATATCATTAGCAGTGTCTGGCATGACTGGCGATATGTAAAGCAATTGGAAGAAAGGTATCCTCTCCGGGATATTTTGCTTTACCGTATGAATCAATTTCTGGGTGTTTGGAAAGGTAACCACCAGCACCGTAAGCTGTCTCATGCCGAAAAGGAAAAATACTTTTACCCCGAAAAGGCTACAGAAAAAAAATATTATGTCAAAAAGCAGTTTGAAAATCGTTGCTCTACTGCCTATGAAGGCAAACAGCCAGCGCGTAAAAGGGAAAAACTTCCGCGATTTTTGCGGCAAGCCGCTTTTCCGTTGGGTACTCGATACATTACTGGAAGTAGAAAAAATCGATCAGGTCATTATTAATACTGATGCCCGTGATATTCTGCAGGAAAACGGTCTAACAGACACCGCCCGTATCACAATTCGTGACAGAAAGCCGGAAATCTGCGGGGATCATGTTTCAATGAACCTCGTTCTTGCTGATGATGTTGCCAACGTACCTGCAGACATCTACCTCATGACCCATACGACCAATCCATTAATCAGTAATGATACGATCCAAAAGGCGCTCATTGTCTATCAGGATGCACTGTTGTCAGGCAAGGCGGATTCGTTGTTCACCGTAAACAAGGTTCAAGTCCGTTTCTATCGAGAAGATTGCAGCCCGGTGAACCATGATCCGGATCATCTGCTCCCTACCCAGAACCTTGAGCCTTGGTTCGAAGAAAATTCCAACCTCTATATTTTTACCCGCGCGAGCTTTGCAAAAACAAAGGCGCGTATTGGAAAAAAGCCCTTGATGTTTGAAACCCCGTCTTTCGAATCGATCGATATAGATACTTCTCAGGACTGGGATTTTGCTCTTGTTGCAGCCCGTTACATGCTCGAACAAAGTAAAACAGGCCGATGAAAATATTGGTTACTTGTCCTCCTATGCTCGGCATGATTGATGCCTTTCGTCCCATATTCGAGCAATACAGTGTAGAGTTGACAGCTGCAAAAGTGCTGCAAACCCTATCCGTTGAAGAACTGAAAAAGCTTGTGCCCCGGCACGACGGCTGGATCATTGGTGATGACCCGGCCACCCGTGAAGTGTTTGAAGCAGGCCATGCGGGGCGCCTCAAGGCTGCTGTTAAGTGGGGAATCGGGGTTGACAACGTGGATTTTGCCGCCTGCAAGGACCTTGGAATACCTGTCGTCAACACGCCCGGCATGTTTGGCCGGGAAGTAGCGGACATTGCCGTAGGCTATGTGATTGCGTTGGCGAGAGAAACCTTCCGGATCGACAAAGAGGTTCGTCAAGGTCAATGGCCGAAACCGCGCGGTATCTCATTGGCAGGCAAGACCGCAGCTTTGGTAGGCTATGGTGATATTGGGAAGAACACTGCAAAGCGTCTTTTGGCTGCGGACATGAAGATCGTTGCCTACGATCCCGTTGCCGTTGACAGCCCTGAGCTTAATGCAGTTGAGCGGGCTGTCTGGCCTCAGCGGATCGGCGAGGTTGATTTTATCGTTGTTACCTGCTCGCTGACTCCCGGTAGTTTTCACATGGTTAATGCAGATGTGTTTGCAAAAGCAAAGTCCGGGGTTCGTGTCGTCAATGTTGGCCGTGGTCCTGTAATCGAAGAGTCTTCTCTCGAAGCTGCACTTGAATCAGGTAAGGTTTATTCTGCTGCGCTGGATGTCTTCGAAGTCGAGCCTTTGCCCATGGATTCTTACCTGCGCACCCACTCGCGCTGCATCTTCGGCTCCCATAACGCCTCGAATACTACAGATGCAGTGGCGCGCACCAGCGAAATCGCGATCAACAAATTATTGGGGTTCCTGGGTGTCAAATAGGCAGCTTAAAACATGCGTCATTACCGGTGCAGCAGGTGGAATCGGCCGGGCTTTGGCGGACGAGTTTCACAGAGCCGGTTACGAGGTCATTGCCACTGATCGCGTTACCAGGCCGGAATATCTTTCATGTGATCATTATCTGCAAATTGATCTCGCAAGCCTTGTCGAAGACGAGGCTTATGCAAAAAATACATTTGCACGCATTCGTGAATTTTTAGGAGGTAGAGGTCTGAACGCTCTTGTCAACAATGCCGCTATCCAGATTCTTGGGGGAGCTGACAGCCTGACACGGGAAGACTGGCGGCAAACGCTCGATGTAAACCTGGTAGCGCCGTTTCTTGTCACGCAGGCACTCTTGCATGAATTGGAGAGTGTGGAAGGCTCGGTAGTCAATATTAGCAGTATCCATGCAAGAGTAACGAAAAAAAACTTCGTTGCCTATGCAACCAGTAAAGCGGCATTGAGCGCCATGACAAGAGCCCTTGCTGTTGATCTTGGCCCGAGAGTGCGCGTGAATGCGATCGAACCTGCCGCTATCGAAACCGGGATGCTCAAGGCCGGCTTCGAAGGCAAGCCTGAGCTGTATCGTCAGCTCGAAGCCTGTCACCCCCAAAAGCGCATCGGTCAGCCGGAAGAGGTTGCACACTTGGCGCTTGCCATGGTCAAAAGTGGTATGAGCTTCCTGCAAGGGGCTTGCATCGGTATTGACGGCGGGATTGCAAATCGTCTATTTGATCCGGGTTGAAGACTGCTGAATAATCAAAATGGATAATTCATATTTATTTAAAAAAAAACATGAATTATGTTTTGCCTGGTATAGATTTATTTGTGTGTTTTTGTGATCTGTTATCTCATTAAATGAAAAAAATGAAAATATCGATCGTTGTTCCAGTGTATAATATAAAAAGGCGCCTGCTGGAGGCATGTCTTGAATCTGTCGTTAAACAGACATTGAGAGTTAATGAATATGAGGTTGTTATAGTTGATGATTGTTCTAGTGAGGTTGATACAATAAAGGTAATAGACGACTATTTATTGCAAAGAAATAATGTTCGAGTTGTAAAACATGCTATTAATAAGGGACTAAATGAGGCTCGTCGTACAGGTGTTAAAGAGTCAAAAGGAGAATATGTTTTTTTTGTGGATGGTGACGATATTCTCTATCGCGATGCGATTGAAAAACTAAGGATGGAGGCATTTAAAACTAATGCTGATGTTGTGTGTGGATCTTTTTTGAGATGGAATGATCTAAATAAAACATATTCAAATTTGTCGATTACAGAAAAAGCTTTTCCATCAGATTATCTTGAAAGGATTAAATCTGTCTTAGAGACAATACATTCGTTTACAATGTGCGGTAGGTTGTATAGATGTAATATTTTGAATGATGAAGTATTTGATTTGCCGAATGATTTATTGCATGAAGATATGACAACTTTTGTTAGGGTGATTTTTAAAGCAAAAAAAGTTACAAATATAAAAAGTCCTATATATTACTGTACCTTGAATACAGACTCAATAACTAATTCTTTTTCGGCTAAGCATGTTGAGGGTGTCTTTTTTGCTTTAAGGGATTGGGTGATAAATGCTAAACGAATTGGTAAATTACAATTGTTGACAGAATCGATTACGTGTGGTGTTGCTAAATCCGTTAAAGCGTGTGTTGTTCGATGTTTAAATAGTAGGTTAAGTCTTGATGATAAATTTCAAATGTTGAAATTAATATATGATAGTTGTGCGGATTTTCCGTTGACTCGAAAAGGTGAAAACATTGAAGAAATCAGCACAATGAAAAATAACGGTTTTTGGGAAGAACCTAAAAAAGCTATCGATTCAATTAATAAGCTGTATGCAAACAGAAAAGAATCAGTAGATAAGCTTGAAGATAGGCTTCGATTTGGTATGGAGCCAAGCGAGATTGCATGTCGTTTAAAGGATAAGATTGTATTTGTCGCTCAAGTGGATTACCAGGTACGTAGTGCGGCTCTTTTTGCAAGAAAGATGAGGCTTCGTGGACATCCTTGCATTGTGCTTGATAATTCACTTTTTGCATCAGGAGGAGCAAGACAGTTATCTCCAGATGAGAAAAATATATTTTATAGAACAGAGCACATAAAGATTGAAAAACCTCCGTATGGTGTGGATTGGTTGAGTACAGCAAAAATGTTAATTGTTTTTAATGATTTTAATGAGCATTTTCGAGATGCATTGGAATTTAGGAATAGGCTTGGTTTGCCAACCGTATGCATGGTAGAGGGGATTAATGACTTTTTAAGAGTTGATTTTGATCACATTAGATATCTTCCATATCGCCGTTGTGACAATGTATTCATGGCTGGTGAAAATGATAAAATATATTTTGAAGATAGAAAGACATATGTTGTGGGATTGCCTATTATAGAAGAACTTTCTAAAAAAGTTCCAATATTTCCTGGAAAATCACTTGCAATACTGAATGTCAACTTTTCATACGGCTGTTTAGAATCAGCGCGTGATGGTTATATTTCTGCAGCAAAGAGTGCTTTTGCTTTATCAGGTATGGATTGGGTAATTACAAGACATCCAATGGATAAGGGCATAATGGATCAACTTCCTGTTTCAGAGAAAACTCAATATCAACTTATAGATGAAGGAACGGTATTTGTGAGTCGCTTTGCAACAGGAATTTTAGAGGCTCTGGCGAGTGGTAAGCCGGCGATCTATTTCAATCCGCATGGAGAAAAGGTTGAAAAATTTAAAGATCCCCTAGGCGCTTTTGAAATTGCAGTAGATATTGAAGGTCTTCATCGTGCATTATGCAAGGTACTTAAGGACGTAGAGAAAGGAGTCGACTTTAGGAAAAGAGCTCTCCCGTTTTTATATCATCACACTGGATACAGTCCGGAAGGTCCATCAGTGTTAGATGCTTTTGCTAAAGCTGTTGATGATGTGCTAGTACAAGAAAATGATCAAAAAGAATATGCCTCAAATCATTTCTTTAGTAGACTAGAAATGAATAAGCCATTTGCAAGATATGAGGCAGGACAGATCTATGGGACTTTTAATAGATTACACAAAATTCAGCTCAATGAAGAAGAACTTATTGGGCGTTACTTTAATTGTCGTGGTAATATAATGATAGATGTTGGTGCTAACTTTGGAAATAGTTTAGACATTTTTCTCGGTCAGGGATGGACTGTTCATGCATTTGAGCCAGATCCATCCAATCGAAAACAATTGCAAAAAAATTGGCCTGATTGTTCAAACTTAATTCTAAATGAAGAGGCGGTTTCTAATAAAGCAGGACAAAAGTTGCCATTTTTTGCTAGTAAAGAAAGTACTGGGATTAGTAGTCTATCTGCTTTTACTGATGGTCATCAAAAGGTTTGTGAGGTTACAACAACAACGCTCATGGATTACTACAATAAATTAAATATATCACACGTCAATTTTCTCAAAATTGATGTTGAGGGATACGATAAGTTTGTTCTTGACGGATTTCCTTGGGATAGAGACAGACCAGAAGTGATTCTTGTGGAATTTGAGGATAGCAAGACTTTATCACTTGGATATTCTGCACATGATCTTGCTCATACAATAATTCATCATGGGTACACAGTTTATGTTAGTGAATGGATGCCGATTGTAAGGTATGGAATTACACATGATTGGAAAAGGTTTGTTAGATATTCATCAAAATTAGACTTGACGAATACATGGGGTAATATGATAGGTTTTCATGAAAAACCGGATGAAAGAAAATTGAAGAGCTTAATAAAGCAAACTTTAAAAATGGCTAAGTACACTGTTATTAAACCAAAGCCGGAAGAGTTAAATATCAGGACGGTCAATCGCTATGAATATGAAAAGGACTATGTTCGCGGTTTAGTGATTTGTGAACATTTGATACAACAATATCCATTAGAAATGTATAAAAATACGGCTGAACGCCTAAGAAAGAAGCTTAATGGATGGCGTTAAAATATAGATCTTCTGTTTTGCTCCCAATGTGCTTGTTTGGAATCTAAAAGCATTTGCATTATTTTCATATTATCCTTAAGTGTCGATGATGATAATTTTTAAAGGTAAGAATACAAAAACTGTATCTTTCATTCAGGTCTTATTGGGATAATATAATCCTTTTTGTATTATCATGGAACTTCCCCCCGAAAACTGTTCTAATATT